>JAFRLP010000079.1 GCA_017431185.1 Victivallales bacterium
ATTGTCACCGCCAGACTGCCCTCCTTCATGCCGATGGAGACGGGGGTTCTGCCCAAGGCGTCACGCACGGCAATCACCCCTTCGCGGGTCAGCAGAAGCATGGAGCAGGAGCCGTGAATGCTGTCCTGCATCACGCGGATGCCGTCGGCAAAGGAGGCGCCCGACGAAACGAGGGCGGCGGCCACCTCATTGGGGTTCATCCCGTCCGAATAGAATTCGGAGAAATGGACTTTGGGGTCACGGCATGCCTCGGCGGAGAGTTCGGCGAGATTTCCGATGGCGCCGACCATCACCGCGCCAAACGTCCCCAAATGGGAGTGTATGAGGACAGGCTGGTCGCCCGTGTCGCTGATGCATCCGATGCCGAAGTTGCCGCCGCGCAGATACTCCAGGTCGCCATCGAATTTGGCGCGGAAAGGTTCGCCGGAGATGTCGTGGATGACGCGGCGCAGTCCCTGCTTTGGCCCCCAGGTCAGCTGACCGCCTCGGTGATTTCCCAGGTGGGAGTGGTAATCGGTGCCGTAGAACAGGTCGTTGCAACACTCGCCTTTGGAGACCACGCCAAAAAAACCGCCCATTGATGTATCCTGCTGCTGAAGATGATTTTACCGGAGAAAGACAAAACGACTGCCAGGCGCCATTCAGAAGTCGGCGTTCAGGGGGGCGCGCGGATAGGGGATGACATCACGGATGTTTCCCATTCCGGTGCAGAAACGGACCATTCGCTCAAAGCCCAGGCCGAAGCCCGCGTGCGGAACGGTGCCGAAGCGGCGCAAGTCCAGATACCACCAGTAGTTGGCTGGGTCCATTTTGAGTTCCGCCATGCGCTTCTGAAGCACGTCCAGCCGTTCCTCGCGCTGGCTGCCGCCGATGATTTCGCCGACCTTGGGCAGGAGCACGTCCATGGCGGCGACCGTCTTGCCGTCATCGTTCTGGCGCATATAGAACGCCTTGATGTCCTTGGGGTAGTTCATCACCGTGACGGGGCCATGGAAAATCTCCTCGGTGAGGTAGCGCTCATGCTCGGACTGCAAATCAATGCCCCATTCAGGCTTGAACTCAAACTTGTCGGCGTGCTGCTTGAGGAGCGCCACGGCCTCCGTGTATTCGATGCGGGTGAACGCCGCGTCCGCCAGACGCCTCAAATCGGCGTGAATGCCTTTCTCGACCCGCTTGTCGAAGAAATCCAGGTCAGCCGCATTGTTCTCCAGGACGGCGCAGAAGAGGCTGCGCAGGTAATCCTCCGCCAAATCGGCGTCGTCGTGGAGGTCGGCGAAGGCGATTTCAGGCTCAATCATCCAGAATTCGGAGAGATGCCGGGTGGTGTTGGAGTTTTCGGCGCGGAAGGTCGGTCCGAAGGTATAGACATTGCCCAGGGCGCAGGCGTAGGTCTCCGCCTCCAACTGTCCGCTGACCGTGAGATTGGCTCGGCGCCCGAAGAAGTCACGCGAGAAGTCCACGGCCCCCGTCTCCTGGTTGCGCGGGAGTTTGTCCAAGTCCAGCGTGGTCACCTGGAACATCTGCCCTGCGCCCTCGGCGTCACTGGCGGTGATGATGGGTGCGTTAAAGTAGAAGAACCCGCGTCCCTGAAAGAACTTGTGGGTGGCCATCGCCAGGGTGTTGCGCACACGCATGACGGCGCCGAAGGTGTTGGTTCTGGCCCGCAGATGCGCCACCTCACGGAGCCGGTCAAAGGAGATTTTGGATTTGCCCAGAGGATATTCATTGGGCTCGCAGAATCCCAGCACCTCAATCACGGAGGCTTGCAGTTCGACGGCCTGCCCGGCAGCAGGGGACTCCTTCAGGATGCCCACCGCCCGAATCGCCGCGCCTGGATGCAATTTCTGAATCTCGCCCGCATAGTTCGGCAAATCGGCGGGCGCGATGACCTGAAGATTCGCAAAACTGGAGCCGTCATTCAGTTCGATAAACGACAAGCCCGCCTTGGAATCCCGACGGGTCTTCACCCAGCCGGCGACCGTCATCTCTACGTCGTACCGCCGGGTTGCCAGGGCGTCTTTCACCAATGTCCTTTTCATCGTTTCTCCTGTACACAACGTGGACACAAAAACATGGATTGCATAATATAACCCATCAATGCCGGTTTGTGAAATTCCTTGCCCCAAAACCGAAGTGTTCAGGCAAAAAATATGGTTTGGCGTCGATTGACATTGGGCAAAATGGTGTATATTTGAACAGACAGTTCAAGGATGGCACACCAATGAGTGAAGAGACACTTCCATTGCCAGAGCACAACGACCTGCTGGCGGAGGCAGTCCGTTCCATGTCCCCACTGGATTTCGGCGGTCTGTCGCTGACGCTCTACTATTGCATCATCGTGCTGGCAAAAGGGCATTTTCTCACCAGGGAACACGCCCACCCGACATACGAGATGACCATTCATCTGGACGGCGAGCCAATCCACACCTACATCGGGCGCGCCACCGTGTCCCTTTCCAAGGGTTGCGGGAAGGCAATGTTCCTGCCTCCCAGCCAACTGCACAGCCGCAGGCAAATCACCGAAGGGGAATCCAAAATCATCTCGTTCTCCTTTGGCCTGAACGGAAGAGGAGTCGAACAGCAACGCCTTTGCCAGCAAATCGAGGATATCGCGGCCCGGCACGGCTATGTCTTCCCCCTGACCTCCCTCCAGATGCAGATGATATCGGCATTGGCGTCCCTTCCGCCGGACTCGCTGTTCCGCACATCCTGGATTGCCACAACGCAAAGATGCTTCCTGACAGGCTTTCTGACCTGGAATTTCCCCTGGAATATCCTGCAGCAGGACGGCGGGGCCGCCGTCGCCTCCCACGAAATCGAGAACGAGATCGTCACCAGTATCTGCCTTTCGCTCAACACAAAAAAACTCTCTCTGCAGGAACTGAGCAGAATGTATGGTCTGGGCATACGCCAACTCAGCCGCCGCTTCAGGGAACGGTATGGTTGCAGCATCGGTCGCTATCAACAGCAAGTCCGCCTGAAAAACGCCAAGGCCCTGCTGGAGACCACTGACCGCTCCATCACCGACATCGCCTATACGGCAGGCTTTCCCAATGTGCAGGCATTCTCCCGGTTCTTCCAGAAATACGAAGGGGTATCGCCATCGGAATATCGCATCGAGGCGGAAAAGCATCCCCGCAATGAGTGACTCACCGCCAGGACAAGGGCGCCTCTCTTCCCCATGTCTATTTTTGACAATACATTGTCCTGTTTTGCCAACGCCGAACTGTTGATAAAACCGGTTTTCGGTCGTATATTTATGCTTGTGCAAATCAAATCGTTTGCCAAATCAAGAAACTGACCATCGGAGAATGCCCAAATGAAGGAAAAACCATTCACACTCATTGAATTACTGGTCGTCATCGCGATAATCGCCGTGCTTGCCGCGATGCTGCTGCCGGCGTTGAGCAAGGCGCGGGAGAGGGCGCGGGTCATCTCCTGCGTCAGCAACCTCAAGCAGATTGGGCTGGACATGGAGATGTACGAGAGCGACTACGGGCAGAAGCCTTACGGGAAAATCAGTGTGTCAGGCAAAAACGACAACTGCTGCTTCTCCTGGAATCTGCTGCTGTATGGCAACCTGGACTTCAACCTGGACAACATCTGGTCAGGCACACCCAAGCAGAACTTCAAGATTTTGAAATGCCCGTCCGACACGTTGCCCGCCGACGTCTCCGACCAGCCGAAACTTTCCTATGGCTTCAACTGCAACACCCTAGTACTTAATTGAATTAATCTGAATACACATTTTGAAGAGCTTTTTGGTTCAATCAAGCATGCTTCTATGTAAACGAATTAAATCAATTAAGTACTAGGCAAAACGCAGGGCGGGACTTCCGCCAGCGACTTTGGCCTGACCGGTTTTCAATTTGACCCGACGATTGGCAGCAATTATGGCCAATTAGGCGGCAACTGGGCGAATAACGTAAACAACAAGGCCGTCAAGAAGGGGCCGTCCGAGGTCACCACCATCATGGACTTGGCGAACAAATGCCGGTCCACCAACGCGGGCGTGCCATATATTCAATGGCTGCCAGGCGCCCCCCTGACCATTGGCAACAACGGCGACCCAGACTACTATCACAGGACCTGCAGCAACTGGCTCTTCTGGGATGGGCATGTCGAGACGCTCCGCCCTTGGAAAATCCACAATTTCACTGTACATTATCTCTACAACAACATGGCCTGGTGATGGCACGCAAGAAGGAGCCAGACAAAAATGCATCGTCACAACCAATCCCTCCATCTTGGCTTATTGCTCGCCCTCTTCGCCCTTCCCCTGTTCGCCATTGATTTGGCGAAGGACGGGCGCGCCCTGGCGCGGATAGCCGTCCCGAAAGAACCCGCCCTCCTGGAGAGGATGGCGCTGGCCGACCTCCAGGAGTTCCTGAACCGCATGACAGGCGCCACCTTCGAGGCGGTCGAGGAGTCGCTCCTCCGCCCCGGCGAACCCGCCATCCACCTGGGATGGACGCAGGCCGCGAAGGCGTCAGGCATCGCCTGCGCCTCCCTGGGCAAGGAGGAGTGGGTGGTCAAGGCGGATGACCATGCGCTGCTCATCACGGGCGGACGCCCCGCGGGGACGTTCTACGGCGTCTGGCAGTTCCTGAACCGCCTGGGGTGCTACGCCATGGCGATGGACTGCTACTCGACTCCAGCGCATCAGACGCTCACGGTGACGGGGCTCTCCCTGCGACATGCCCCCTCCTTTGCGGGGCGGCTCCTCTACAACGACTTCCCTGGCGCGGCCATCGTCGGCGGCGCCCCCGCCGACCTGCTGGAGCAGTATCGGCTCTTCGCCCTGCGCAGCGGCTGCAACGGGGAGCAGACCCACCGCCAGAGGCAATATCACTACGGGGACCTGTTCAACATCTCGACCACCCCCTTCCACCACACACTGACCCTCTATGTGCCGCCGCAGAAGTACTTCAAGGAGCACCCCGAGTATTTTGCGATGAACTCCCAGGGGGAGCGCTTCGCCCCGCAGGGGTTCGCTCGCGGCAGCCTGTGCATGTCCAACCGCGAAGTAGGGGATGTCACCCTCCAGTCACTGCGCGAACTGATCAAAAAGGACCGCAGCGAGAGGGCGCCGGAGGAGTGGCCCGTTCTCTACGACATCTCCCTGCTCGACAACTCCCCCTACATCTGCAAATGCCCGAAATGCGCCGCCATCTCCGCCGAGGAGGGGTCCGAGGCGGGACTGCTGTTCCGCTACATCAACTATGTGGCTACGGAGATTGCCAAGGAGTATCCCGAACTGATTATCCGCACCTTCGCCTACTCCGCCGCCCGCAAGCCACCGAAAATCACCCGCCCCGTCGCCAATGTGCTCCTCCAGGTCTGCAACGAGTTCCCGAATGCGGATGCATTCCGCCCGCTGAGCCACCCGTTCAACGCCGGGAACCTGGCGGGGGTCAAGGCGTGGGCCGAGGTGGGCGGCAATTTACAGATCTACGACTACTGGAACATCGGCGGAGGATATTTCGACCCGCCCCGCTGGGAGACCGTGCTGGACGTCATCCAGCCGAACCTTCGGCTTTTCAGGAGCCTGGGCGCAAAGGCGATGTTCGTGGAGTATGAGCGCGACCACGTCTGCCCCCAGCCGTTCTATGACCTCGGCTATTTCGTGGCCAGCCAACTGCTGATGGACGTGGAGTCGGATGTGGAGTCGCTCATCGACGCCTTCCTGCCCGCCTACTACGGAGCCGCCGCCCCCGCCATGAAGGAACTGTTCACCGAAATGCGCGCAGGGGTCAAGGCGCATCCCACCCGTCAGGCCATCCACACGGCGGGCAACTGGCAGTACTTCACCCCGAAGAACGCCCTGCGCTACTACCGGACGCTGAAGCGGGCGTCGGAGTCACTGCCGCCCGGCAGCGCATATCGGCAACACGTGGACAGCGAGCGTCTCACCCTGGACTGGTGCGTGCTGGCCAGGCAAATCAACTTCGCCCCCGCCTTCAAGGAGGCTGGCGTCACCATGGAGTCGCTCATCGCCGAATGCGAGGCCCTTGCCCAACGGCACATCGCCCGGCTCCATCCGGCCAAAGACCTTTTCCAGAATCGGTTCCACCAGAAATTCGACAAAATCAAGGTCGTCCTCCCCCGCCCGAAGAAATTCCGGAATGTGGCTGACGAGAATTTCCGGCTCATCGCCTATCCGCAGGCCACACCATTCCCCCACATCCACTCCGAACTTGTCGATGACCCCGACTCCATCACAGGAAAGGCCATCCTCTCCCATGGTCCGAGCGGAACGGACGCCGACCACGGCATCGGCAAGATGATTCAGGCCACCCCCGCCATCCGCGTCCCAAACCTCCAATTCACGCTGGGCAACATCGGTTCCAAGCGGGACATCCACCCCTCCGCGCAATGGGAGATCAGCACCGTGCTCAAACAAGTCCATCAGGACGAAAAGTACCACTGGTACAAGTTGCGCGGCGCCATCGACCTCCAGGACAAGTCCTACTTCTGGGCACACTCCTGGGCCATCCAGTTCAAGACCTCCGCAGTTTATCTGCTGACGGACGGGATGACCGACAACAATGTCTGGGAGGCCTGGGTCAGCGCCAAATTCACGGGTCCCGCGTATGTCCCAGGCTCCGCCAAGGAGAACGCCATCTGGGTCGATATGGTCGCCCTGACGCGCCCCGGCGCCAAGGGAATCGAGCCGGACGAGCCGCTCCCCGCCATGCAGATTCCCCCCTCCCCCACTGAATAGAATGCACTCCATGAAAACCCGGCATCCAGAAAATCACGAAAGAGCGGAAGGCGCGCTTTGGCTCTCCGAGGTCCGCTACCAGGACCCACGTTCCCAAATCTACCTCGGAAGCCCCAACATCCTGCGCCTGCCGGACGGTGCGCTGCTCGCATGCCACGACTTCTTCGGGCCGCAGGCCTGCGACCGAAATGGGAACATACGCGGTCTTGTCGCCATCTACCGTTCCGAGGACAACGGCCAGACCTGGCAGCAGGTCAACCTGCTTTTCAATGCGTGCTGGGGCTCGCTGTTCCAGCACCGGAAGAGCGTCTATTTCCTCGGCAACCAGGGCGAATACGGGGCCATCGCCATCCGCCGCAGCGATGACGGGGGCTTCACCTGGACTTATCCATACGACGAGAAGACGGGCCTGCTCTTTCCTGCGGGCGATGCGCGCACTCCCCCAAACTGGCAGTGCATCGGGCCAGTCTCCCACCACAAAGGACGGTTCTTCGAGGACCTGGACGACCTGGTGATTCCGCCAGGCGAGTGGTGGGTTCCCAAATACTTCCAGGCATGCGTCATCAGCGCGCCTGACGACTGCGACCTGCTCCACGCCTCCAACTGGATCATGAGCAATCACCTCCCCTTCGACTGCAGCCAGGTACCCGACCAAAGCCTGGTCACCCCGACATACTCGGGCTGGCTGGAAAGCAGCATCGTCGATGAGCAGACAAAGGAAGAACTCCGCGCCATCGC
>JAFRLP010000080.1 GCA_017431185.1 Victivallales bacterium
CCATCACGCCAATGCCACGCAAATGCTGGACGCATACGGGGAGCCAGTGGCCTCTTTCCTGCGCCGCGCCCTCGAGGCGTTTCCGCCAGATGCCATGCGTTCCTGGTTCGCCAGAAACGGTCTGCGCACCATCGTTCAGCGTGACCGCATCTATCCCGCCACGGAAAACGCGGATGATGTGCTGCACTGCTTCCTGGACAGGATGCGTGAACTGGCCGCGCCATTGGCTCTCAACTGCGCCGTGGCGCGCCTTGATCGTAAGGAGAACGGCTTTGAGGCCGTGACCGAAGGCGGCTTCTCCATCCAGGCTGACAATGTGCTCATCGCCACGGGCGGGGTCTCCTACCCCAAGACTGGCAGCGTGGGCGATGGACAGCGCATGGCCAGCGAACTGGACCTGAAGGTGACTCCGCTTCGGGCGGGACTGGCCGGCGTTGATTCGGACGCACCCTGGCTTCGTGAGTTGCGGGAAACGGCTGACATCCCCGAGGTCGCCGTCACCCTACTGGAGGGCGAACGGGAGGTGGGACGAACCGCCGGCAACATTCTATGCTCCCCCAATGGCATTCTGCGCGGCTCCGCCATCTTTGACGCCACCCGCCTGGCCGCCCGCCAGGGACTCAGGAACCTGCGTTTGCTAGTCGATTTCGCTCCAGGCATGGGGACGCAGGAGTTGCAGCGCCGTTGCGCTGGTTTGCGAGGGGCGCGTGAGACCGCCGGCTTTCTGGACAAACTGGGACTGCCGCCTGCCGTCTCTGACGCGCTGGCCTCTACGCTCCGTTTGCCGTTGTCCGCTGAAGCGCTGAAGGCGCTCCCTCTCCCAATGGTGGCGGTGCGCCCACTCAAGGAGGCGATTGTGACCGTGGGGGGAGTGGATTTGCCCGAAATCGACCCCGCGACGATGCAGGCGCGACGCATCCCAGGAATTTATTTCGCCGGAGAGGTCATGGATGTCGATGGGCCGACCGGCGGCTACAATCTTCATGCAGCCTTCGCCACCGCTCGGCTTGCGGTGGCCTCAGTCGCCCGTTCCGTCTCCCCGCAAGGCAGAAGGGAACTCGCGCCACACTCTCCGGCCCCAAGAAAACCTCCGCACACCAACAGTTCACCTGCCTCCCGGCAGTGGAAAAGACCCGCCAAACCCGAATCCTGGTACCGCTGACCGCTGCCAGGGCATAGCCCAAATCCCCCCGACATGAAAGTTCAACTCTCCTTTGACAATTCCGCCGCGCAGGTCATGGAAGTCTCTGATTCGCTGGCCTGGCTTCCCGTGACACCGCCGAAAGGGATGGTCCGCGGCACGCTGCAGTTCTCCGTTCCCCTGCGCGACATCCAGGGATACTGGCATTCGCAGTGCATTGACACGCTCTCCGGTTTCCTGCGTTGGCGGTTCGACTTCAGTTGCGGGGCGCAGCACTGCGCCCCTGTGCTGGCCTTCTTCAACCGCGCGGGTGT
This sequence comes from Victivallales bacterium, assembly GCA_017431185.1. Next base: position 1,456 of record JAFRLP010000080.1, read on the forward strand.
CAACCGGTGCCTGGTCGCCACAGACAACCTTACGGATGACACGCGCTTCCAGTGCGCCATGAACCAAGAGTGCGCCACCTACGAGGTCACTCTGACCTTCACGGCGGACAAGCCCTTCCGCGTCCTGTTGGACACGACCGCGGAGCCTTGGCAATCGCGGGTGGCTGGTTGGCGTGAGTCGCTATCGGTGGCAGCCCCTGTCATCCCCGAGGCTGCATGGGAGCCAGTGTACTGCACCTGGTACGCCGTTCATGGTGCGGTCACGGAGGAGTGGGTGGAGAAGACCGTCGATGTGGCTGCCCCATTGGGATTCCGCACGCTTATCATCGATGACGGCTGGTGCTACGACGAGTGCAAGCGCGTCAGCCCCGCGACCATCTCCGACTGGTATGCCCCTGTTGGGGATTGGCAGGTCTCCGAGAAGAAATTCCCTGGCTTTCCAGAGCACGTCAAGCGTGTCCAGTCCCAAGGGATGAAATACCTGCTGTGGGTTGCACCGCATCTCATCGGCGACCGCTCGGAGTTGGCGAAGGCGCACCCCGAGGCCATTGTGGGGGAGAGCCATGAGGGCTGCCGCTATCTGGACGTCGCCCACAAGGATATATGCAGGGATTTGGTGGGCAAACTCGAAAGGCTGGTTGCCGACAACGGGCTGGACGGCCTGAAGGTCGATTTCCTGGATATCGTCAAGAACAATGTGGAGGCAGCGGCTCTTTTGCCCTCCAGAAGAGAAAACAGCTCTCTCCCTGCAGGAAGAGGGGCAGCAGGGAGAGCGCCAGGGGGAACATCACATACCA
>JAFRLP010000081.1 GCA_017431185.1 Victivallales bacterium
AAAGGTTAGAGGTTAGTGGTCCCAAGTCTCAGGTTTGAGGTCCTGTTGGCCTACCGTAAAATTACGCATTACGCATTACGAATCATCCCCATGTCCGGCGGACGGTGGGGAGGGGGAGGGCGTCGTGTCCCAAGTCGGCGCGGACGAGCTTGGTGGGCGTATTGCCGGCCTCGGCAAAGTAGAGCTTGCGGTCGCTGCCCAGGGCGCCGCGGGCGATGTGGTCCACCCAGGCACCATCGATTTTGAGTGGTGCGAGAATGGTGCGTTTGGCGGTTGTGGGGTTGAACTGTACCAGATGGGGCCGCGAACCTTCGTTCGTGGGAAGATTTGCCACGAAGTAGAGCATGCCGTCGGCACCAAAGACCATCCCGCCCACGTGTTCATGGATGATGTGGCTCCATTCGGTGGACTCCTCTCCAACTGCCTTGCCGAAGTCCTGGAGTTTTCGCGTCTGGAAGTCGAATCGCACGAGGCGGGAGCCCCAGGTCCAGGTTACCCCCCAGACACCCTCGCCGGAGGGTTCGGGGCAGACATCGTAGAAGGTGTTGTGGTAGCCATCGCGGAAGGACGCGTGGGGGATCTGCTCTCCGGTGTCGAAGAGTCGGTCGCGGTCGGGATCATACTGGAGGATATGCCCGTAGTCATCTGCGGTGAAGGCGTTTTCAGCCTGGTCGGTGAAGACGCATTGCGGATTGAGATTTCCGATGCGACCGATGTCTCGGGTCTGACGGGTTTTCAGGTCGAAGACGAAGAAGTGGTTGCGCGGATACGAAATTCCGTAGATGAGGTGGTGTTTGCGGGCGAGCGCCAGGCACCGCGAACCCTCCTTGTGTAGCAGGATCTGGTGGTAGTTGACGGAGCCGTCGGGATTGAAGCAGACCAACCCGGAACCGCTGAATTGCTTCTGCGGGTGGTTCCAGCAGTTCCAGGGACGCCAGAGCGTGTCGCCCAAGGGGGCACCGGTGCAGTGCGTGGCGGCATAAAGCGTCCCGTCGTCATCCTGGAGCAGGCTGTAATGGACTTTGGAGTGCGTCGCCTGACCGTTGTCGGGCGGGATATCGAGGGCGGTCGCCATCTCGACGAGGTAATCCACGTGGTCCTGCGCAGGGTCGTAGGAGGCGATGTATGCGGAGAGGCCCCCTGTCATCTCACCGCAGACACCGGCGTAGAGGCGGTTGTCCACGCCGGAAATCAGACTCCAGCAGGTGTCGTGGACGGGGAGTTGGTCGAAGACGATGGTGTCAAGTTTTGTCATGAATTGTCCAGTCGATGGCTAATAGGAGCAGAAAAGCGATAGCACAAGCGGGCAGGAGGAAGAAACTGCCAGTGTTTCCAAATTTGTCGGTAAGGAGTCCAAGGAGGAAAGGGAAGATTCCGAAGCCTGCGGCGCCAGCGGTCGGGAGCAGAATCAGCATGGTAGTCTGGTCGAGTGACGGGAGTCGGTTGACGCAGTGGTTCTGAAGTCCAGGCCAGAGTGGTCCGGTGGCGACTCCCAACAGGAAGAGCGTTGCCATGAACAGCCAGAGGGGAGCGGCGTTCAGTGCGACCAAGCTGGCCGCAAGAAGAGTGGTTGCACAGCAGAACAGGATTTTCCCAGTGGATTTTTGGCGTCCCAAAAGTCCCGCCAGGAATCTTCCGACGAACATGCCGGCGGCGAAGAGTGCGGTGCCGACTCCGGCGGCGGCGGGACCCACGGCCCAGCGACTTTGGAGATAGGTGGGCATCCAGAAGAGCAGACAGTGTTCGATGCCGCTGGCCAAGGGCATGGCGGCCAGAAAGAGCCAGAAGCGGGGACTGCCCAGGGCCTGGCGTGCATCTCCCCAGGTCTGGCGGAAACTGCGCACCTCGCCTGGAATCCCGTGGTCCTGCTGGCGTTGGCGGAAGAAATAGGCCCCCGGTAGTAGCGTGATGCATCCCACGCAGGCCAGGACGACACGCCACGACACGCCATGCTGGAGCAGCAAGCCCGCCAGGAGCATGATGCTG
>JAFRLP010000082.1 GCA_017431185.1 Victivallales bacterium
CCTGCCAAACCTGTCTGTGAAACCAGGCACAAGTGGCGGGTTTGGCAGACCGCGCTCCGCGCGGCCAGTATCAGTCGGTGAGGCTTTGCGACTCCGCAAAGAGTTGGTCAGAGACTTTGCGTGCATCCCCGCAAGATGGGAGTCAAGGGTTGGACGGGAGGATCTGGAGGGTGGCGTCGCGGTTTTTGTCGGTTATCGGCCCGAGAATGCTCCAGAAGGCAAATCGCACAAAGCGGACATCGGTGCCTTCCTTTATCTGGAATAGCCGTGAAAACGCGCGTTTCTCGCCAGGGGCAAGATTGCCGAAATAGAACCAGCGGCCATTCAGCAGCGGGTCGGAGGAGAATGAGCGCGCCACCAGGTTGCTGATTGGCAGAGGACCGCTGTTGGACACCTCGATGGTTGCAGGAAGCGTGGAGCCGATGGCCGCGCTGTTGGCCATGATCAGCTTGGTGGCCAGGCCGTCCACCGCTGTCCTTCTCAACTGGGTGAAGTCCATGGAGAAACTCTCCAGCAGGTCGTTGCTCCCCTCCTTGGCGGTGTTTTCGCGCCGAATGAGATTGCGGGTCAACGTCAAGGTCTGTTCACCCAATTCAGGGTGCCTGATGGTCAACGGCAGGGCCCTGGCCCGAAGGTCATCAAAGGGGGCCACCAGGGTCTGCGCAGAGTCTATCCAGTGTCCTTGGGAGTCGGTGCGGACGGCTTTGCCGTTCACCTGAAACTCCATATTGGCCAGCGGCCCGTCCTGGCGGAGTTCCTCCCTGCGGATTTCCTCGCCGCGCATGGTTTCGCCAGGCACCAGCGTATATTCCACGGAGCCGCGCTGCGTGACCCCCTCTCCATTGTTTTCATGGGTAATCTCCATAAGCACTTCATGGACGCGCACCTCATGGTGGGTCAAAATGCTCTGTCCCTGAAAGAACAGAACAGGGAAGGAGCCTTTGGTCTGCGCAAGGGAGACACTGTATGTTTTCCGGGTCTCGACCCTCAGCTCCTCCGTCCGCAGATACTTGCCGCGCCGACGCACGGCAGGGGCGGACTGGACGGAGAAACAGGCCAGGATACCGATGAACAGCAAAAAAGTCCGTTTTCTCATTTTTGTTCCTCCTTGCCGGCGGGTTGGTTTGCCATCTTCTGCATGATGCTTTTCCAGCGGACATTCCAGCCAGTGCGTGAGGATGTCACCAGATAGACGGCCATCTGCGGATACCTGGCGAAAGGCAGTTCCCCAAAGCTTTTCCGCGCCCCCAAAACCCCCTTGGGGTTCCAGACCAGGTACTCCTGCACTCCAAAACGTTCCAGCATCTGCTCCTCCCCGTTCTCTTCAGGAGTCCATTGCCGCGCAGTCCAGATAGGCTGTTCGGGGAAGATTTTCCGCTGTTCCAGCACACTCAGCTGCTCCTGGCCAGGCAGTGCGTAGATGGCGTTTTCCCGATGCGTGGTCTTGCGGGCCAACTCCTGCGCCTCCTGCCAGTTGATTCCCACGGCCACCGGCTGCCCCGAAATGTAAAAGGCGTTCTTGCCGCCGCGAATGAGCCGCATCGTCATGCCGGACTCGTTTTTGAAGCTGGCAGGTGGAGGAACGTTCTGGATGGCCAGCTTCACCGTCTGCAGCATTTCGGTGATTTGCTTTTGGGCCTTTGTCTGGCTGACGTTCATATTCTGAAGCTGCTGGCGGGACTCCTTCAAATAATCGGCCACCTGCGGGAGCAGTCCGCCGGCGGCCATTGCCGTGTCCAGCAGTCCGGCCAATTCCACCTGGCGGTTGGCCGTGTCCCCCAGGGAGTCCAGCTCCTCCAGCAGACTCCGGCGCAAACCGATGTACTGGACCAACTGTTCATCCGGAGCATACTGCTGGGGAATCAGCTGCAGGCTGGCGGCGGCGCCTTGCAGGAATGTGTCCCGACGTGCCTTCTCCTCTCGCTCCGCCATCATCTTTTCCCGAATCTTCAGGACTTTGCCGCGCTTTTCATACTCCTCCAGGGCGACGAAATGCACCTCGTTGTCCTGTTTCACGGCAGGAGCGGCTTTCGCCTGCTGTGCCCGCAGACGCGGTGCAAAGGACGTGCTTATGCACAGCAAGACCAGCATTGGTTGTTTCCAGTGATTCACTTGGCCTTCTCCTTTTGACTGTTGAGGCAATTGCAAAACTCTCATCCAAGGCGGCTTCACGGCGCACCGCGATGGCCTCATCGCCCAGACTCGGCGTGGTCACCACGCCCCGTTTTCGCCCGTCGCCCTCGCGGGCGGCGTTTTGCCGCCTTGGCGATAGTTTTGCAATTACCTCTGTTTTTAAGGTGTCGTGTTGAAAAAGTTCTGTCAGGCTGTATATTTACAGGAAAAGAAAACGGTTCGGTAGCTCAGCCGGATAGAGCAACAGCCTTCTAAGCTGTGGGTCGGGAGTTCGAGTCTCCCCCGAATCACCATGTCGGCGCGGCCTCGAAAGGGGTCGCGCTTTTCTTTGGAAGGCAATCACCCCTGAAGGCAACTGACCATGTATTCCTGAATCGTCTCCTTGACGGGGGCCAGCAGGACTTTGCGTGTCGGCAGTGTCTTGAGGGCCTCCAGAGTGGGATGGTGCGCCAGGTCACTGCCCAGGGCACGGGTGATGGCGGCGGAAAACTTGGCGGGATGGGCGGTGGAGAGGCAGACCATCGGCTCATTGGCCCGCAGGTGCCGCTCCGCCACCGAGACGCCCACTGCCGTGTGCGGGTCCAGGATGTATCCGTATTGGGCGTGGTAGCGGGCGATGGCGTCCAGGGTGGCTGGGGTATCGCCGCGGCCCGCCGCGAATTCCGGGTCCTTTCCGGGAACGGTGATGCTTTTGTCCCGCGCAAAGGCGGCCATCATGTCGCGCACCTTCTCCGCGTCGCAGCCCAGGCGGTAGTACAGGTACCGCTCGAAGTTGCTCGCCACCTGAATGTCCATGCTGGGACTCAAGGTGGGGCTGACTTCACC
>JAFRLP010000083.1 GCA_017431185.1 Victivallales bacterium
CTTCTACTGCATTGTCGGCAAGATCGTGAACACGGCGGTCGAGGAGGCCGTTCTCGACGAGAAGGGGAAAGTGGCCCCCGACAGGCTGGAAGCACTGGTTTTCGACCAGTTCCAGCACGGCTACTATGTCGTGGGCGAGAAAGTCGGCAAGGCCTGGAATGCCGGGGCCGCACTCATGAAGAAATGAACCATTAAAGGAGTGTGCTCAGGCAAGGGCAATCAACCAGCCGAATGTTTCCGTGCGCCGCTCCTTGGCCTCTGGGAGGAACAGCGCACGATGCTGCTGGAGAACGAATAGGTCGAACACGGGCCGCCGGATGTGATATTCGGCGGCTCTTTTGCATTCCCTGAAATGCTTGAATCGAGACTTCAGCCTTTTCTCCAGGCGCTCACGGTATCCAGCAGCAAGTCGGCCACCTGTTGTTCCTTTCCTTGATATGTGTGGCCTGTGCCTTCGATGAAGAGAAGGCGGTTTTCGGTCTTTGTCGGAAGATGGCTGTTGAGGTTTTCCAGAAAGCCGGCGGGATCGCCATCGGTGAAACGGTCCAATGTGCCGATGAGCAGCGCACCAGCATGGGTGATGCAGGCGGCCTGAGTGAAGTCCTCGTCATGCCCTGTGTGAACATTGTCGAGCGAGCCTGAAAGCCAGTCGCAGGCCGTGTCCGCGATGCACTCCACCCAGCCCATGAATGGGAACGGCAGCAGGCGGTCTCCCCGTCCCCGCTTGACCTCCGCGCGGATGAACGCCTTTTCGTCCTCCGTGACGTCTCGCATCATGTAGCCCAGATTCGCGGGACTTAGGAAAATGAACTTTTCCACGCGCATGTCGTGGTGTCGGGACAGGTAGGAGATGACCTTGTTCGCCCCCAGGGAGTGTCCTGCAAGGTAGATATGCCTGTAGCCTGCCTGCTGGACGAAGCCAAGATATGCTCCGATGTCGTCATCCGTATATGCGAAACGTTCGTTCCAAGAGCCGATGATCTCCTCCTTCCCCGTCAGGATGTTGGGCGTTCGGATCTGGGGGAAGGCGTCGTTCGTCTGGGCGTATATGAAATCGATTCCTCCACTGTTCAGTGTTTCCCCGATGTTGTAGTAGAATGGGTTGGAGTAGAAGTTGCCGTGGATGCCTGTGATGGCGACCACCACGGTGTCCGATTTTTTCCGCTGGGACTGGAAGAGCACGCCGTCCAGAAGCGGACCGCGCCTTGTTGCGGGATGGATTTCCTTCATCATGGTTTTCACCCCCTGCGGAAGATGCACTTGTGGGCGTAGGTCGAATAGCAGCGGTTGCAGGAGATGCATTGCGATTCATGCACGCTTCCTGTGCGCATCAGATTAGGCAGGTCTGGTTCGCGAATCAGCGGCCTGGAGAGGGACAGAAGCTCGATTCCCGTGGTGTCAAGCAGTTTTTCCATCACATCGAGGCTGCGCAGACCGCCAACCAGGATGACGGGAGTGTCCACCTGACTTGCCAGCCGCGAAGCGAAACCCGCGAAATACCCTTCGCCATGATGCGGACGGACGCCCGCCACGGAAGTCCCGTTGCCGCTGACCTCCATGGAGTCAATCCCCGCATGGGCCAGAATGCGGCAGAGTTCCAGGCTCTCTGCTTCCTCCAGTCCCCCTGGCGTGAAGTCGCTGCTGTTGACTTTTGCGGTGATGTGCAGGGACGGCGCTTCCCTGCGTATGCCGTCCACAATTTCCAGGATGATCCGCGCACGGTTGCCGACTGAGCCGCCGTATGCATCGGCACGGTGGTTGACGGCGGGGCTGACAAAACGGCTGAGGAAGAAGAAATGCGCGACATGCAGCTGGACGCCATCGAAGCCAGCCTGGCGGGCGCGACATGCTGCAGAGACAAACTGCCCTGCAACCAGGCGAATCTCCTCCACGTTCATGGCATCCGGCTCTATCTGGCGGATGCCGCCACTGGCAGGACGATAGAATGCGCCAAGTGCCAACTGCGCAAGCGCGGCGCATCCTTCGGCGTGGAGAATGTCCACAAGCATTCGGTACTGTGGAATCAGCCGATTCTCCGAAAGGCGCATCATGCCTTCAAAGTAAAAGTCATTGGAGGAGACGCTGGTGAATCCTGTGATGACGGCCCCCGCGCCACCTCGTGCAAGTTCCCTGTAGATTTCGTATGTTTCCTCGCCGATGCTCCCGTCAGGCCTGGCGAGCGCCTCCCAGGTGGCGGAGCGCACCAGGCGGTTTTTCAGATGGAGACGGCCAATTTCCACTGGCTCAAATATCTTCTTCATGGTCACTGTTCTCCTCTATGGGGTTCAAGTTGGGATTTACGGCTGATGTTCGACAAGCGCATGCTTGGCACAAAAAGAGTCGTCGTTTGAGAACAGCACTAATTTAATCTATATTTTCTAAATAACAAGTATATTTTAAAAATATTGTAATTTCCAAAATGTTATATACATGCTTTTTGGAAAGTAATAGATTTCTTTGCCGAAATAAGTTGCGATTTGCCGTATAGGTATTAAATTAGAAATGCAAACACCATCATAGCATTATAACATTGAAACGCCATGGGTAGAAAGAAGAACAGCGATTTTCATTGTGCAGTCGAAGCCACCCTTCATGTCATCGGGGGAAAATACAAGGCAATCATCATCTGGAAGTTGAGCAGACAGCCAGTGATGCGCTATGGCGAGCTGCAGAGAGCGATCCCGCAGGCGACTGCCAAGATGCTCACACAGCAGTTGAAGGAGCTGGAGATGGACGGCATCGTTTTCAGAAAACTCTATCCAGTCGTCCCTCCGAGGACGGAATACAGCTTGACGGAACAGGGGCAGACGCTTGTCCCCATCGTCAATCTGATGAGCGAATGGGGACATGGATATTTCGAGCGCATGGGAGTGGCGGATCCAAGCACGGAGGCGTAGTGTAGTGAGGGCTTGGAGCGGTTCTGGAACGAATCGCCGCCAATATGTAAAAGACCGCGTTTCACATCTCATATCTCTAATTTGAGGTTTGAAACAATCTTTTCTCCCGCCTCAAAATCCTTCTCTGTTCTTCCGCAGAGAAGATTTTCATCGCCTTTCTCTTGACATCCATGTGAGCCTATCCATGAAAAAAGTGGAGAATTTGGGGCGTTTGAGGC
>JAFRLP010000084.1 GCA_017431185.1 Victivallales bacterium
AGGCGGTTGGGATGAGAGTTTTGCAATTGCCTCTAGAAGCTGAAGGCCAGCTTGACGCCCCAGGCGCAGTTCACGCTGTTGAGGTGCTTGGTCTGTTTCTGCTGCTTACGGAGATTATGGTCAATGGCCCAGCCAATGCAACCATAGGGACCAAAGGACACATGGTCATTGATGGCATAGGTCAAATTGGTTTCCCAGGTCAGGAAGCTCAGCCCATTGCCAACCTGATGCTCAATCTCCTCATCATCCACCACATCGTAATAGAAGCCATTGTAGTGGTTGTTGCCCCACCACTGCGAAACAGTGTTCCCGAAGGTCAGTTTGTCGCTGAGGAACTTGAGGGGTTCGTCGTGGGAGACAAAGACACGGAAGTACCATGCCGCCTCCTTGATCCATTTGTCATTGTTCCAGTCCACACGGACATCCACACCAGGATTCAGGTCAAAGTCGCCGATGGCAAAGCCGGTGGTGGCCTTCACGGCGATGCACTGTTCGTGAGGTGAATGCCCGCCGAAGGTGCGACCATAGTGGGGATAGCGATAGGATGTGTAGTTGGCGTCCAGTTCCAGGGAATTGATGACTGGAATGTCTTTGAAGGTGTAACCGTAGCCAAAGTAGAAGTCCCATTCCTCGGGTTCATTGCGGTAGCCATTCTCTTCGGTCAGGTCAACCGCCGTCCAGACGCCAGCATAGAAGCCTTTGAGGGAGACGCTCAGGTCGCCGTACATCACCCGTTCAGGGTTGAACAGCTTGCCGCGGCACCAGTAGCGGGAGGAGTAGTCGATGCTAAAACTGACAGAGGGTCTCCACTCATTGTTGGCAGGTTCCTCCAGTTGCGGGGCAGGGGCTGCTTCCTGGGCATGAACGGCGCCAGCCACCAACAGGCTTCCCAACATGCAAAGCATTGTGTGTTTCAGACTCATTTCAATCTCCATTTCGTGTTTGCTGTAACCTCGGGCTGAACGCCCAAACAACACACCTGCCACACGACAGGCAACAACCATTGAGAGGCGCATGCAAAACCACCGCACCGACATCGGCAGACAGCCAGGACAACGGCCCTGCGGCGACCACAACATCTAATAATATTCCACACCATGCGCTTTTTGCAAATGCAAGACCAGAATTTCTTGGGACTTTCTTCAAAAAATACCTGTGCAATTAGGAGCGGCAAGGCCATTGCGAGTAAAATTGACCACACAAGCGCGGTCTGCCATACCCGACACTCGTCCACGAGCCAAGGACTCCGCGACAGGGACGCCACCGGCGCCAGATTGACCGCGCGAGCACGGTCTGCCATTGCCTATCCAGTCATTGGATGCGGGGAGTGGAACGATGCAGTTCAGGCGAGGCCAGAACAATGACCCCGCATGCGGGAGTGGAACAGAAGGAGAGTCCAACAGCGTTGCGCGGCTCCGAAATGGACACCAGCACTTCAGGGCTGGAGGAGTCCAACTGAAACCCACCAATCGACTTACCATCGTTCATCAAGGTTACACTCACAGCCCCGGCAACTGGAAAGGCCGGATGAAGGCCGCACTTCGCCGTAAGCAGACGGAACGAGCCAGGCGCAATCCAATAGAGCAGACGACCCTCGTTGTGGCTTCCAAAGGCAAGACCATGCTCATACCGCGTGGAGCCGAGCTGCAATGCCAGCGGGGACTCTCCCGCCTCACCTGGCACGTAGTCATGCGTCAGGCTGCGGAAACGATAGGGGCCAAAGCCTCCAAAGGGAAATTCAAACGCTTCCAACGTCTCCAGGCGCAATGGGTCAGGCTGCGCCATAGCCTCTCCCCTGGCGAGCTGACGCACGGTACAGATGACATCCGCGCAAAGCCGAATGGTGGCTTCCCCCATTGGACGTACACATGACCCAGTTTTCCCGCATCGCCCCGCACGGGAGTCCATGATATAGTTCACACAGAGCCTCCTGGCGGCAACTGCGGTCTGACAATAGGCGGCATAGAGACGCATGACCAATTCGTCCACCGAGTCGCCCAAAGAGCAGGGCATGTAATCCAGGCGGGGTTCCGGGTCACGCCAGCGAAGTCCCGCAAGCAGTTCCGTGGGGATGGGACGGCCTTCGAAAAGCCTGTCCAGAAAGGCCAGGTCAGCACCGCCTGGTCCCTCCAAGGCGTGCATGCCAAAGGTGGAGTCCTCCAGGACATGGAGCAGAACCCCCAGGTGGCGGCTCCCCGCGTCCTCCCGTCCTGCACGGAATTCGCGGACGGCATGGCCAATGCAGTGGCGGAAGCCTGCATGGGCATGCCGAAAATTCGCATTGTCAAAAGGGACTGGGCGGACAGGGTGGCCATCCTCCATTTTCCAATAGCGGTAGAGAGGATTCCAGCAAATATCAGGAAGGTAGTGGAACTGAATCCCATCCAGGAAGGGGCAATAAGGGGCGATTTCCTGCCAGCGCGCCGAGAAATACTCATCGGGGTAAAGGCAATAATCCCGGATCAGACGTTCGGACGCGGGCAGTGGCGCTGGCTGAAGCGCGAGCGCAGCACGGGTGAGCAAGGAGTGTGTCAAAGCGTCTGGCATTTTCGCCTTCCACGGTAATGCGCCACCAGTTCCATCCCGATGGTGCGACACTCATGGCTGCTCTTCAGAAGCATCTGCACGGCCGTCCGCCCATGGTTCTCGGCGTCATTCTGCACATCGATAGCCGCAGCGTTCCGAAAGGAGCGGTCGCTGGCCTCCTTTCCATAGCGGATGAGGAACACGTCCTCCGGGCATTTCAGACCGTGTGCCATGAGGAATTCCAAGGCGCCGCCGAAGGCGGGTTCAGTCAGCAAAACACAGTCAGGATGGAAGTCGGCAAGCCTCTCCATGGCCTTCTGCCCGTTCTCACCAGCCTCCGCCACCGCCTTGGAGAACACCTTGCAATCAGCGGCGAAATCCGTCAGGACATCCCGCATGTCACGTACCAGACGGGTCTGTGCCAGCCCCGTCACCAGCCCAAAACGACGGCAGCCATAGGCGTAGGCTCGTTGCAGGGCCTCGCGCAGTTTCGCCAGGTTGTCAGTGACCACTCGCGCATACTGCTCCACAAGGTCATAGTTTCCCACCACAACCAGGTTGCCATTGCATCTGTCCGAAGCCTTGGCCAGGAAATCCGCGTCCAACAGTCCCGTGACAACCAACCCCTCGCCTGGACGCGGCAGGAACCAGCGGAAGAATTCCTCCCTGTTCTTGCCAAAGCGGACAATGATGCGCAGGCCATAGAGTTCCGCCTCCTTGACCAGCCCAATCAGGATGTTGAAGAAGAAAGGATGGTAGCACTGCTCGTCCATGACGGCATACCAGATGTTGCCCACGTCGGAGACTTTGGTCTGCGGGGCGACGAAAATTCCGCTGGTCATGCGTCGTTCCAGCAGTCCGTCCTTGACCAGCAAGTCAACGGCTGCGGCAATGGTCCGCAATTCCGCATGGTAGATTTCATGAAGTTTGCGGTAGGAGAAGAAACGCTCTCCGGCGGCATGCCCTCCCAGCACCAGTTCGCGCTTGAGCTGCTCGTAGAGCTGCAAGTAGATGGGGCGCGGTGCGCCCCGCTCAATCAGTTCGGGTATTAGATATTGGCTCACTGGCATGAAAAGGTCGGAAGTAGTAACGGCAAACTGACTTTAAAGTCAGGGACTATCGTCATGATGGCTACAGAGGTAATTGCAAACCTCCCGCCCAAGCGCCGCAAGCGATGAAGCCACCGCGCCGTGAAGGCGGTTGGGCTGAAGTTTTGCAATTACCTCTATAATGTAAAAAGCCAAAGTCATTTGGCAAATGCGCACTTGGCAATCGGTGCCAGCAAAAGGAGAAACAGGAGTCCCGCGACGACAAAGACCAGGCGGACACTGCCGGCTGCCCCGATGATACCACCGCTCAGCAGGGAGGCCAGCAGAATCCCCGCCATGCGCATGCTGAAGGCAAAGCCAAACAGTGCGCCCCGCCTTTCAGGAGGGGTGGACCTGGAAAGCAGAGCCTGGAACGCGGGGTCAAGGCCGCCGGCAGACAGATAATGGAGAAATCGCATTCCGCCGAACATCCAGAGACTCTGCGAGAGCCCCTGGCCAACGGCGGTAAGCGCCGCCACAAGCACTGACGGGACAGCCAACACGGCGGTGGGCACCCGATCGCTTAGCCGCCCCATCGCCACACCGGACAGCAGCCCGCCCACTGCAGCGGCCAGGCTGACCATGCCAGTGCAGAAAACGGCCTTTTCCGCCCCTGCAAGACGGCAAACCAGCATGGGAACATACGGCTCGTCAAACCGCCGTGCCAACCCCAGACAGACAAACATGACCATGACTGTCCAGACGACGGGCGGGCAATCCCCGAGGCACTTGCGCCAAGAGCCGTTTTCCGTCCTGGCTGGAAGAGGTTCCTCCCCCTCCCTGACCCAGATATGGGTGACCACTCCGCCCGTCAGGTACATTGCGCCGCAGGCCATGAAGCCCCACACGTAGCCCAGCGCGTCAACCAGGAAGGAGCCGCACAGGAAGCCGACCATGTTGCCGCTCCAGATTGCGGCGCTCAAGGCGCCTAGGGCCAATCCGTGATGCTCCTGCGGCGTGGTGCTGACAATCAGCGTCTGCGCAGCCGTGTTGGTGCCAGAGAAAGCGGAGACAACAAACCTCGTCACCACCAGCCATGCCGGGCTCGGGGCAAAGCAGAGCAGGGGAAACAGCAGCGCGGAGGCGTAGTAGGAGCGCAGAAGCATCAGCTTCCTTCCGTACTTGTCCGCCAGAACTCCCCAAATGGGCGTGGAGAAACAGAAACTGCATAGCCCGAAAAAGGAAAGAAGAGAGACCCATATCCCCAACACCTTCTCGTCCGTCACATGGTACTTTTCCTGGATGAACAGAGGCATGAAAGGCAGGATTGCGGAGCTTCCGGCGATGCAGAGCAACTGCCCAATCCAGACGCAGAGCAGGTTCCTTTTCCAATTGATTGAATTGTCGGCCTTCAAGCCGCCTTTGGGAATCGCCAGGCGCACCATCTTGACACTCTCCTCAAATCAGCTCCTCAAGGGTCTTCAGGGAACGGACAAAGAGTCCGCCGTCCCGAAACAGGCTCTCCTCCGTCTGTTCACGGTCAATGATGCACACATGTCGAATTCCCGCGCGCAAGGCGGGAAACAGGTCATGTTCGGGTTCATCCCCCAGCATCAGCAGTGTCTCCGGGTCATAGTGGTGGTGTTCCAGGATATTCGGGAAGTAACGCGGAGAGAATTTTCCCTCGGGGTCACGGAATTCACAGCCAGGATGGAAGGCGGAAACATAGGGGCTACCATCCAGCTCCGCCAGTCCCCCGACCGCCAACTTCGCCAAGGTCATAAAGCGGGAATTGGTGGTGGCTGCGCAGACTGGGATGCCGCGCCGTTTCATCGACTGCAGAAAATGGCAGACGTCACCGGGGATGCGGATTCGCCTGCCCAGCTCCGCCTTCACGGCAGAGAAAAGAGAGGCGGGTTCAATGCCCAGGGCTGGAAGGAATTCCGAAAGGCAATGGGTCGCCAGGTCACCGCAAGACCGAATTTTACGTTCGGCGCTCTCCGCATCGCAGCCGTCCTTGTCCATGACCAACTCAACCAGGAGCCGCAAAGGGTCCCTGGGCCTTTCAGAGCCAGGCAAAACCTCGGTCACCGTGCCATCTATGTCCATTAGGATGCGACTGACTTTCGAGGCGATTGCAAAACTCTCATCCCAACCGCCTTCACGGCGCGCGGCGATGGCCTCATCGCCCGGACTCGTCTTGGTCACCACGCCTCGCTTGCGCTCTTCGCCCTCGCTTGCGGCGTTTAGGCGG
>JAFRLP010000085.1 GCA_017431185.1 Victivallales bacterium
GACGCCATCGGTACGCCGTCGGTACGCCGCACGAGCCGTGCTGACTGTCCACATGTAGTTGGAGGGATTGACATTGAAGAGGGACAACAGGCCGCTGCTGACATTGGGACTCTTCGAGTCGTAGCCGTTGAACCAGCTCAACACCCGCTGCCAGGGATTTCGCTGGCGGCGCGCCAGACCGACGGTGATGGTGCCGTCCCCCGCAAAGAATTTTTCGTTAAGGATCCAGGGGCGGGCGGGAACTCCGGTGTACTGTTCGTTCACCAAGTCCCGGTCATCGCCATAGATTCGGGCATGCCCCTTGAAGATGAAGGTGTCGTCAAAACCGATGAAGCAGTTGCGGTAGTCGTTGCGGGTCATGCCGCCGAAAAGTGCCTTGAGTTCGTCCGCCACCCAGATGAACCCGTAGCCGTGGTCGCCGCACCAGAATTTGGGGATGAAGGGGTGGTGCCATTCAATGCCGAAAAGATAGACCGTGAAGAAGCAGAACCACTTGGCGGAACACCAGCGGTACTGGGAGACCAGACCGACGGAATTGTCAATCTTGCGGCACATCTCGGGGAAGCGCCCGCGGCGGTTGATGCAGCTCGGGGAGAAATCGAGGGTCTGCTTGAGCGAGTCCATGATGGAGGAGAACAGTTCGCCGATTCCGAACATATCACTGCCCCCGCCAATGCCATTGTTGTCGCCAACGGAAAGAGTGTGGTTCGCCCTGCTCTGCCCCGTGATGCAACTGCCCTCCTTGCGGTTGGCGTTCTTGTACGACCGGCTGATGCCCTCCGCATAGTAACTCTGGGCGGTGGGCTTGATGTTCTTCTCGTTGCTGTTCATCGTCTCTGCCGGATAGGTGCGGATGAACCACTGGTCTAGCCCGCCGGCCTTCGCACCGCTATTGCCGGACAGCATCTCCAGAAAACCGGCAGACGCCTTGCCGCCCGTGTAGTACTGCAACAAGGAGTCATAAACCTCCCCGTCCATCATGTTCAGGAAAAGGGTCTCGTATTCCTCGGTGTTGTAGAGAGGGGAGAAAATGCCGGCGAGGGAGGCATCACCGCTTTCGGCGGCCCCGTAGGGGTTGCTTCCCATCGGAACGTGCAGGGTGTAGAGGAAATCCTCGGAGATCTCGCCGTCCTTGTCGTGAGGCAGGTTGTATTCGAGGACCTGCTTGGCAGCCGCCTTCATGGCCATGGTCATGTTGATGTTGATGGCGTCCAGGGCGAGGTTCATCGTCTCAATGGCCTTTTTGTCATCCTTGATCTGCGCTCCCAGCTTGCTTCCCCACTTGTACTTGGAAGAGCCGGACGAGGAGGAGGACTGCGGCTGCGACTGCTGCTGGGACTGCGCCGCGCTGTTCATCTGGTTCTGAATGCAATTGCTGTGGCTAAACCCGGCCATCGGCTTATTGCAGATCTTGCAGCAGTAGTCGCTCATGGTGATCTTGTTCATCTCGGTGAAGTTCCGAAATTGCAAGTCCCACATCGTCCAGTCCGGGTTGACCACCTGCTTGCCGGATACGGGATCGGTGGTGTATTTCGGAGGCTCGGGATGTGAACGAGTAAAGATGTCCTTGTAGATCTGCTCGATTTCCGCCGGGCCGGGCGGGTTTCCGCTGGCGCTTTGCTCCTGAATCTTCTGGTAGGCCTCGTTCTTGACGGGATTGAGAGAGTTGACCCCGAAGAGCGAATTTTCGTCCCCCAGCATATTGCCGTCGGATTTGTTGCCGGCGAAGGAGCTGGCGCTGTCCTCGCTGTTGTCATCCCCCATGGAGGACTCCAGCTTGTCCAGGAGCTTCTTGAGGTCATCCTTCTTGACGTTGTAGCGGTAGTTGAGCCGAATCTTGTCCATGCCGCCCTGGGGACCCTGCCCGCACCACCAGCCGACGCCGTCCTCATCGTGGTTCTCATCACAGGGGAGCAGGTGGAAAAACCAATCCTCGGCATTGTCGCGGTCTTCCTTGAACTGCTTATAGGTCAGTTTCAGCCAGCGGTAGGTGATGTAGTCCATCTGTCGCTTGACCATCTGGACATACGTCCAGGCCATGGCACGGTTGACGGTCGCCATGCGGGAAAGTCCGTCCGCCTGCACGACTGCCGCCGAATAGGCCGCCGCGTCACAGGCATTCTGCAGTTCAATGCGGTGGTGGATAGCCTCGCCGACTGCGTAAACCCCCGATACCAGCATGAACAGGAAGAAGAAAATCGCCAAGGTGATGACCAGCACGGCCCCGTTGTCATCCCGGCCCAGCGAGAGGATTTTACGGCAAGCGATGTTCCAGGTTCGATTATCCATCAGTAGCCCTCCATCTTCCCAAATCTATCCGTGCCCAGATTATGGTCTTTTCCCGAGCGCGGAAAGGTACGGGTGTCCCACGGCATCGGCATGATACAGGTTTCGCGCAGGAAAAACATACGTGCGCCGTTATTGGACGAATCATTGTCCAGCGTCTGCATTATGTCCGAGGGAACCAATCCCGCCGAGGACCATTCGACTTCCGCCTTCTTCTCCAAACGCTTGAAACTGAAATAGGCGATGAGCGGCCCTGCCATTGGAATGTACAAGGGATAAAGGAACTGGACAGTCACCTTCACGGCGGGTATGTCCGGCAAAAAGCCGCTGTTCAGGTCGTCGATGCCGACCTGGGGCATGGTGGTAAGGAAACCGGATCCAGGCACGGGGCCCCAGCCGGGAATCACGAGGGGGTCGGAGGCGTCAGAGTCGATGCTGCTGGGCAATTGCGCCATCCAGGCCAGCGCAGTGCAGGCCGCGCGGTGGACAGGTCCACCACTCATGAAAAAAGAACCGTCCGGGTCGCTGTAGTCCCTCGGATTATAGACGAGGGCGGCACGGGCAGCCGAATACGCCGCATAGTGCGTCATCTGCTTTGCCATGCACACCAACGCCAGTTGGATGGTGCAGAAAATCATAAAGACCAGAAGAGGCATCACCAGCACAAACTCCATCAGGGCTGTGCCGTTCTCGTCTGTCAGGATGTCCGTTTTTCTTCTGGACATGGCTTAAAAAAATGAACAGTGGGCAGTGGACAGTCTAGATTTCTAGACTAACCACTACCTGCTAAAAATACGCGGTGGATTCCCAGGCCAGGGTAATCCAAAGGCCCAGGGCGATGGCCACGCCAAAGGGGAGGCGCACCCGCTCGTCTGTCTTGGCAGGGAGGGCCTCGCGTCCTGCCTGGCGGTCGTAACGCCAGTCAAAGACGCAGCGCACCCAATGCTTGAGGCGGCTGCCGTCCACCTTGCCGACCAGCAGCATTGCCGCGGCCAGCACAAAACCGGCGGCGGAAGTGCAGAATAGCAGCATCGGAATGCGACGCAGGCCGCAGATGCAACCAGCGGCGCAGAGCATCTTCACATCCCCCCCTCCGGCGCCGCGCAGGAGGAAGGGAATCAGCAGGAACAAGCCGGCGGCCAGTCCGCCGAGCAATCCGTCCATAAACAATGGCATCCGACCATAGCCGAAACGCCAGACCAGGGCGGCAGCAAGCATACCCAAGGTCAGAACATTGGGCAGACGCCGGTACTTGCAGTCATACCAGCACAGCACCCCCAGCCAGGGAGTCGCCGTTATGGCCATGAAAAGCAGAGATTTCACGGAAAACCGTGGGGAATGCTGACGGCGGCGGGGACGCCGCCGCCATGCACCTACGGCGGCGGGGACGCCGCCGCCAAGCACTCATTACTCTTCGCCGCCAGTCTTGTTGGCGTCGGAGCCACGAATGACATCGCCCTGCTTCTGCTGTTCTTCGACACGGCTCTTGTCCGTCTCGCGGGAGGACTGCACTTGCGATGCCAGACCGGCCATTTCGCTCTCCTTCACGGAGAGGGCCTGGGTGGACTGGGTGAACATGTTGGCGATACGGCTGCCAAAGACCATCACGACGCCGACGACGGCCGCCGCGACCAGCAGAGCGATCACCACGTACTCCATCGCCACGGCACCACGCTGGTCGCCGAGCAACGCGCACAGGAAACGGCCCAAACGGGTGCGCTTCGCCCTCTGCAACTTCATCTGGATGCTTGTCATTTTGATTCTCCTTGTTTTGTGTTTGGGGGGATTTTTCTATTAGGGGATGGGCAGGGCCAAGCCGTCCTGCACCATTTCAAAAAACTTCTGCATCTCCTTTCCGTAGCCCTTGTACTGTCCAGTGCCAAAGTCGTAGATGCCCTTGTATTCGATTTTCTTTCCGGAGCCTGCCCAGTCGAGCGGCACGGAACAGCCGTTCCACACCAGATAGACGGGGATGGCAGCCAAAAACACCAGCATGGCGTACTCCATCAAGATGGAACCACGCTCGCCGTTTCTTTTGTCACAACCACGTTTCATTTCTGACGCTCCAATGCCCAGGACTGCTTGACGAGCGAATCGCCAGGCACGCCAATCTCCAAAACCCTCTTGCGGTTCGCAATAATCTGCTCGGGGGTCTTGTCGCCTTCCTCCATCGCCAGAATCTGCTGGCGGATGCGACGGTATTTGGTCTGGACATCCTCTCCCAAGGTCGCGGGTAATTGCTTTGGCTTGCCCAGCAGCAAGGCCATGCCGCCGGCAATCACGCCATCCCGCTTTTCGGAAGACTTGAAACGCGCCAGCAACGACTCCACCAACGCATCCCGCTGCGCCAGGATATCATCCACCGACAAGGCCAACTCCATGACATGATTATCCTTTTGCTGCTGTTTCACCATGGCCAGGGAGGGACGTTCCAGGAAGGCCAGCAAGGTCTCCAGATTCGTGTATAGGCCACGCGCCTGGAAAATCGCCGGAATGAAGGGGCGCTCCTCCAGAATGCTGGAGTCGAACTCGCCAGGCAGTTGCGACAGGAAATCGACAAATATCTCCACTCCCAGCACACTGTCGTAGTTGCTGTCCGCCTCCTTGCGGCTCCATTTCGGAACAGGCTTCTTCAGGCAGTCGCAGTCCAGCACGGCGGCAATGCACGACGGATCCGACAGAGCCTTCAGGCAGGCCGGCGCCTTGCCAACCGTCATGCCGTTGTTCGCCAGGGCCTTCACGATGCGCTGCAGTTGCAGAGAGTCATCCTCCAACTGCCGGAAGAGTTTGTCAATGAGCAGACGCTTGTCCGCCATGACCGGATAGACGGCGCACTCCTCCACGGAAGGCAGCGGCAACGTCTTGCTCATGCGGTTGAATTTCAGGGATGTCACAGCCGCGTAATTCTCGTCCAGAACCTTTTTGGCCTTTTGGAGTTTGTAGAGCGGTTCCAGCACATCCTTTGCCATGCGCAACGGCTTGCCGGAGAAACGCTGCTTGGCCTTGGCGCGCTCTTCGCCGTGCTTCTTCGCCTCGTCCCGTATGTTCTCCAATGCCTTGATGACGGGGGACAATTTCTCCAGGGCATCCAGTTCCTGAAGACGTTTCTGAATATTCTGGAGGGAGTTGACCGTCAGTTTCAGTTCCTGCTCCACGTCCGCCGAATAATTCATCAGTTCTGTGCAGAATTCAGGGGGACGCCTGCGCAGGGCGTTCAAATTCGCGGAGAGGTTTGCGGAGGATCGCGTCAGGCGTTCCACGCTGGAGTCATCGTCCTCCAGCACGCTTCGGCCCTCCAGATAGGCGTCCACGACCTGCTTGGCGGCCAGCGCCTCGTTCTTCGCCTCGTTTGCCTGAGTATCATTCCAGCGCCACATCTCCATGTTCTGACTGAGCATTGGGCTGAGGAGTTTGTTGGCTGAAATCCATTTCCTTTCCTGAAGGAGCTGCTTGACCTCCGCCCATTTCTTCACGGTGTCCTCCCACTGGTTCACCTGGATGAAGAGTTCGTTGCGCTCTGCACGGTACCGATCCGCCTGCAAGGCGGTCTTGGCATTCTCCAGATGCACACGCGCCCTTGCGAAATTGCACTGGCGAGCACATTCGCGCGCCATATCTATCTCCTTTTTCGCGGTGGGACGCGCCGACTGCCACATGTAGTAGCCCGTTAAAATGATGACAATGGTACACACCACCGTGATGGTCTTCAGCAGCCAATGAGACCGGACATGGACGGCGTACTTGTCCCAGAATTTCAATTCGATGTAGGAGATGGTGATGATGTCGCCGTCCTTCAGGAGCCGTCCGCTGTCGTTGGCCATGCTGGTCATCGGGGTTCCA
>JAFRLP010000086.1 GCA_017431185.1 Victivallales bacterium
TGCCGGTGATGATGTTGTCCTCAAGCACCGCAGAAAGGGGAGCCTGGCAACGGAAGACGGGGGCGGAAATCGTGCCAGAACTGCAGATGACGTTGGCCGAGACCGTCAATCCGCTGCTGTCCCGCAGGCAGAACGGGGCTTTTGCCCAATCACCGTACATCACAAGCCGATTGTCGGAGATGTCCACAAAGTTGCTGTTGAAAACCTCTTTGGGCGGCATGGCACTCTCCTTCGGCTGGAGACGCCCCTCAAATTCAAAGACCACCTTTGCCAAGGAGGTTATCCGATTGCCGCTGACTTTGACATGGAACGGGAAATGGGATTCACGGCGATCAAACTGGGTGAAATCGAAGAGACAGGCGTTATAGAGCGAATCCTCTATGGAATTGTCCGCGATGACCAGATTGCGCCCTCCCACCATAATCCTGGAGATACCGTGGCGCAGGTCATTCTCCAGGAAGAGCAGCCCCTGCCACTCCCTTTCGGGGAAGAACAGGCAGTCAGCGCATTTGGTGGAGTTGGAGGTCTCCACGGTGACCAGTTCGCCAGGGTCGCCGTCCAGCACGACTTTGACCGTTTTCCACGCGCTTTTCGGCATGGGAGGAAGGATTTCCACGGCTTTGACGGGGAGTTCGGCGGCGATGTAGTTCTCTCCCCGCCCAAAGCGTGTGATGGCCGCCCGCGTGACATTCTTCAATATGCTTTCCATCCAGGCATTGCCGACGAAGTAAAGTTCGTTCCCCCTTCGATGGTGAATCAGGTTCATCCGCCCATGGATATTGAGGAAATCGTCCCCGACGAACGAGACGCGATTGCGGAGAAAGAGACCGCCAAAGCCGTTGCGCAGGTAGAAGGCGTCCGCCGCAGTGGTCGTCCATCGTCCGTTTTGCGGTTCGATTGAGCATTGTGAAACGATGGGCATATCCGATTCGCGCATGGAAAAGGCGATGGAGGGACTGTCCGACAATCGAATGCGCTCCAGGCGCGTATGGCTGGAATTCATACTGGAGATTGCCGCATTCCCCCAGGACCGGGCATAGTAGGCAAAGCGCAGTCCTGGCCTGTAGTTTTCCGAGAGCGGCAGGAATTTCCTGCACTTGACCAGATATCTCCTCTCCCCGATACGGTTGAGGATGGCACCGCCCTGGTGGGGAACGGCGTTGCTGTTGGCGGGGCGGTTTGTCCCTGGCAAAAGTTCCTCCGAATGGAACCTGAACAGGCCGCGAAATCCGCCATCGGCATGGAAATAATCCGCCTCCGGGTCCGCCCCTGCGTCAAACACGACCTCCAGCGTATCAGGCGGCTGAACGGACGTGACCACACCGCAGACGGATACGGGCGGGTCATAACTGATGCAGAGGTCACTGATTCTGACATTCTCCGAATTGACGATGACCAACGCCGAACTCTGGGGTTCTCCCACAATCAATTCCGTGCCAGGCTCCCCCATGATGCGGATATTCCTCGCCTGAATCAGCACTGCCCCCGACGGATGTTCAGTCGGCCAGGAGTCCGTGACATCCCCAGGCGCGATTTTTGGCAGGAACTCCCTCTTGTGCATCACGCGGTATCGGCCTTTGGGCAGAAACACCGTCCGCACCTCCCCCGAATCGGCCAACGCGATGGCCTTTTGAATGGCCACTGTGTCATCAGCCACGCCGTCGCCGACCGCGCCCAAATCACGGACATCGATTCGTCTGGAGTCGAAGACGGGGCTTTCCCTGACCCAGGCCACCTCCCGTTCGACGCGGTTCAGCAGAAACTCCAAGTCGCTTTTCGCCATTTTCGCTCGCACGGAGTTTCCCGCAGCAAAGTCAGACTGCACAATGGCCTCCAGCCGTTTCAGGATATCAGGCTGTCGTCCTAGCCAGAGGGACATCAGCGGGTCCATGCGACGCAGTGACAACGCCGCGTCGCCGATTGCCTCGATGCGCCTGGAGACGCAGGCGCACCCAGTACACCAGATGACCGTCAAAACAGCCAGGAGCAAAAACATTCCTTTCATCTTTCTCTCCATCAGTCACCGTACCATTTGTAGTCAGAATGAACCGTGCCCAGAGTCGTGTTGTAGATGACCGTGGGCGCCACATGGAAATCGGCGAAGATGACATGGGACTTCCATCCGCCTGGGACGCGATAATGCCAGGTGCGGCACTCGTCGTGCAGGGCATTGCTGGACTTTGCCGCATACATGCAATGCTCCCCCGAGACAATGGTCAGCGATGGAGACTTGACCAGCGATATTTTCGGCTTGGCGTGCATCTTATACGCGGAGTTGGCGCTGTTCAGGTACTTGTTGTAGGCGTAACTCGAACCAGTCGCCTCCCAGGCGGTCAGCCCTGCCGTGATGTCCAGCGAACTGTCCCGAGGGTCTGATGGACAGGCGAGCATCTTCCCTTCGGCGTAGCGGTAAAGGGGACGCAAGGTGACATCGGGAACCTTCATCCACGCCTCCAGCTTGCCTGTGTCAAAACCGCACAGGCTCCACTGGTCTATCTCCGAGGAGGGCAGGTTCTCCTCGTTGTCATCCAAATAGAGGAGCAGGCATGTCCCCAACTGGCGGCAATTGCTGAGGCAGGAGGTCGCCCGCGCCTTCTCACGCGCCTTGCTCAAGGCGGGCAGCAGCATGGACGCCAGCACGGAAATGATGGCTATGACGACTAGAAGTTCAATCAGGGTAAATCTCTTCATGTTGGAAACGCTCCTTTGTTGTGGAATCATTGATGGTGTTTTTGCCTTCATCTCGTCTGAAATTCTCCTGTGAAACACGGGGTGTACCGATGGTGTCCCCGCCGTCGCCTATGTTTCCCGCATTGTGTTGACGGCGGCGAGACGCCGCCGCCACCTTTACTCCTGTGGAACACGGGGGGGCAGCCCCCGCCAGGGGCGCCACCGTGCAGACGCGCCACGTGCGTGTTTCCCGCATTGCGTTGACGGCGGCGCGGTCGCCGCCGCTACACCCTGCTCACCGCACGGAAGCGCGGTCATGAAAAACCGCCGGAATCAGTCGCCTGGGGTTGGACGCCACTCCCGTTTCCATCAGTTCCTGCAGAATATCAACGGCATTCTCGGCCAGCAACCTCGGCTGGGACTCAATCGCCGACAGGCGGGGGACGAATTTCTCCGATTCGCGGTCTGTGGCGACAAAGTGGATGACGCTCACGTCGTCCGGCACACGAAACCCCATCCGCTCAATCAGGAAAATCACGCTTTTGGACTGACCGCTGGCGACCAGCACCGCGTCCGCAGGGTCTTTTCTGTTGAAGATGGCCTCCACAGCGTCCTGGGAACTTTGTCCAAAGTCCCCGAACAAAGGAATGGTGAAGATGCGCTCGCCTGCGTCAGCCCAGCCAAATGCCTTCGCCTTGCTGACGAAGGCATCGGCGAACTCGCGGAAACGGCGCACCTCCCGGGGACCGTTGATGAGGGCGACGCGTCGATGCCCAGACGCGGCAAACCGCTCCAGCGCCGCATCCAGAGATGGTCCGATGTCCAGCATGACAGAGTTCACCCCCGGCTCCTCGATGCACACGTATGGCAGCGCAAAGCGATTCGTCAGGAACTCTTCGGATGCGCCAGCGGGATTCCCCGCCACCAGCAATCCGCCTATCAGGCCATCCGTCAGGACGCCTGGAATCCCGTCGGGCATGTGAACCGGGTCGAACCACTCCAACTGGCAGCGAATCCCGCGCTCGCGGCAGATGCGGTTGACCTGAATGTTGAGGTCGTTGAATTCCAGATGGTCACGAACCTGCTCGCTCTCCTCCAAAAACAGCAATCCGATGTCACGAAGACGCTTGCTCTTGAGCGCCCTCCCCGCCACACTGACACGATACCCCAGACGCTCCGCAATCCGACGTATCTCCTGACGCTTCGCCTCGCTTACGCGCGCCTGGTTCCTGCCCCCGCCATTGCCGTTCAACGCCAACGATACCGTAACCACTGACACCCCAGCCTCTTCCGCTATGTCCTTCAATCCTATGCGCATTCTCTTGAAAACTGCTTGCCAATCCATTGACTAAACGTTAAACTTAATATATATCCTGCATGATGAATGTCAAGCGGACGTTTAAAAAAAATGTCCTCTTCCTATTGGAAAAGCTCAGTCAGGCGGGCTGCCATATATAGCGGTATATTCATCAGATTGCCGGTGCGGCTGAAATTCATTTCAGAGAGGCGCAAAGCGAACCTCGGATTGCACGTTTTCAGCAGTGTTTCCAAATAGGTTTTCCCACGTTTTCAGCAATGATTCACAGGACATTCCGCACATTTTCAGCGGTCTTTTTGAGGTCTCCCTGCACATTTTCAGCAGTCTTCTGGCATAGTCCTACGATTGGCAATGGCCACAGCCTGCTCCGTACCCTCCATGAAATTGGCGCAGGGCCCCACAGGTGGTCTTCGGATTGGGATTATCGGAATGAACTTGCCATTTGCACGTTTTTTCATTTCCCATAGAGGAGCAGCTTTTCGTTTCTCGGTCTATGCAGGGGATTGACGAAGGTATTTTCTCCGAAAAGACGGGCGCAGGAAGTGAGGGCGAAAAAAAATCGCCCTGGCACTTGAAAAATCATTAATTATAGTTTATAATATATATAAGCGACGAAAAAAATTCAGGTGCCACTCCCAAAGCAGGTCAAGCGCTTGAGCGGCGGGTTTTCGGTTTCCACATCAGAAACAAGGATGAAAAATGAAGAGAAAAGCGTTCACATTAATCGAATTACTGGTCGTTATCGCCATCATCAGCGTGCTCGCCGCGATGCTCCTGCCCGCGTTGAGCAAGGCGCGGGAGAAGGCGCGTTCCATCTCCTGCACCAACAACCTCAAGCAATTGGGTCTGGGATGCATTCTCTATGCGGATGAGAACGCAGGACTGCCGTTCAAAAACAACAATAATCTGGGACCAGGCTCTGGCACCTGGAAGTACATGCTTCTCAAATACACCAAATTGGTTCCGACCAACGGCACCTTCGTCTGCCCCAGCGACGCCAACCAAACCCATCGTCTGACGTATGAGCAGGGGGACACGTCATACACCAAATCCAGTTACGTCTGGAATGCAGAACTCGGTGGCACGCAAATCGAAAGGCTGTTCCAGCCGACGAGAATGGCCTTCTTCCTGGAGCGCGGGGAATTCACGGGGACGAATGCCTGGTTCTCCTACGCTGCCGGCGGCGGAATCACAGGCAGCAGCGCGGGTGACAAGAAATTCACCTTCGCCAGCGCTCCCCTGATGGGCTGGCGCCATGGACAGAAGATGAACATGACCTTTGGAGACGGACATGTCGCGCCAGACAACGAGTACCACACTTTCGCCATCAACCACACCAAGCCCTTTGTGGCAAAGGAGAAAAAATGAAACAAGCATTTCCCACTCTACTGCTGACCGCGGCAATTGCATTTGCCTCGGATGAATGGAACGAGAAGACAGGCTTCCAGGACTGGGGCACCCCCGCGAGATGCACCGTGACATACGAGAACAAATGCCTGCAGATGAATGTCACGGGAAATGATAGCAGCGTACAAAACACCAATGTCGATTTGAATCCCAACGACTACGAGGCCATCGAATTCGAGTATCGGGCGACTGGTGACATCAAGCCCAATTCTGGTCAGATTTATTTCGCGGGCGAGGACGGCGCCATCGTCGGCAGAAAGTTCTGGAGAATCAACCCGCTGAAAGGCGATGGCGAATGGCACAAGGCGTGGGTCTCGGAGATTCCCAACGGCATGGAGTTGTGGACAAATGAGCGGCGCATCACCAAACTCCGCTTCGACCCATTCAACATCGGCACGGGAACCGTCGAGGTGCGCCGAATCAAATTCATCCGCAAAATGCCCTTCATCGAGCCTGCGGACGAGGACATCGGCTACGGTTCCTCCGCATACCCGCATCTCTGGGGAACAGGCCGCAGCCGCAAGAACCCGTTCATCATCGGAAAAGGGAACAGGTTTGACCATCGCTACCGTTTTCTTGCGCGCATTCCACTTGACGCACTGTTGCCGAAGAACCATATTAATAAGGCGGAATTGCAGTTTCTGCTGAAAATTTTCGTCGGCTCCAAACCCAGCCGTGTCTATCTGGTGGAGGCCATAGACGAGGAGATTCTCAAGTTGAAGGCCAACGATTTGAACGCGAGCAAGGCCACTCTGCTCGGCAAAGTCGAACTCAGCGCGGAGAACGTCTCCCTGCCAGTGAGGGTGGACATGACGGAGGCCGTGAACCACGCGCTGGCCGAGGTGTGGTCAGGCGTGACCATCCGCATCCGTCCCGAAGACGAACCCAACGATGACCCAGGGGCGTCCGGAGCCGCCATCAATCCGCATCTCGTGAGAATGTACTATGAATAACATGAAACAATGGCTTTTGTCGTTATTTCTATCGGCGGCTGCGTTTGCCGAGATAAAACTCGGCGAGACAAGCCTGACCAGAATCGTCGTGCCGCCCGAGGCTGCCGACACCGTGAGGCTTGCGGGGCGTGACCTCCAGGCATTCGTCGAGAAGGTCTGCAGAAGCCGTCTGGAAATCGTGGAGAAGGCGGAAGGCGTCGGAAACATCGTTCTCGGCGAACAGCCTGGCCTTCTGAAGGATGTCCCTGAGGACGGCTACATCATCAGGGAAAGAGGGGGAAACCTCTTCATCAGCGGGCGTGACCAGAGAGGCGTCGTCTTCGGCATCCGCAATCCCTGGAACAGAAACGAGGTCTATAACGAGGAACTCAAACTCGGCGCATTCGGCGAGTCGGGCACCCTATACGGCGTCTATGCCTTTTTGGAGCAGTTCGCGGGAATCCGATTCTACATGCCCGGCGACATCGGGACGGTCATCCCGAAGAAGGCCATCGTCATTCCTGCAGGAATCGACCTGGGCAACAGCCCGAAATTCGCCTACCGACATCCGTGGCTCTGCAACTTTAACGTGGCCCCCGAAGATGCCCTGTGGTACAAGCGAGCAGGCTTCGGCGGCAAAGCCCCCGTCCAGATCATCGACTTCTTCCAATATTTCACAAACAGGCTGAAGGGGAGTCACCCTGAATACTTTGCGCTGGTCAATGGCGAGCGTGACTTTGACAACAAATGCGCCATCCGTGGCGGAGGGCATCTCTGCTTCAATGCGCCTGGCTGCAAGGAGGCTGTCGCTGAACTCATCAAGGCGTATTTCCGCGATCATCCCGAACACCGCTACTTTCCGCTGACGCCGGGCGACGGGCTCAAGCGTTGCTGCGAATGCCCTCAATGCCTCTCCGAACAGGACATGGACAAGCCCAAATACGCCAAGTTCTCCAACCACGTCTGGAATTTCGTCAATGAAGTGGCGAAAATCGTGGAGAAGGATTTTCCCGGTCGCTTCGTCGGCTGCCTCGCCTACGACACCTACCTTGCACCGCCTGACCGCATCGCGAAACTCAACCCGAATGTCGCCGTCATGTTCTGCCGAAACCGCAGCAACATGGCCTCCAAGGCCTACGCGGACGCCATGCGCCAGCGCATTGAGGAGTGGCAGACCAAGACGGACAACAGTCTCTTCGGGTGGGACTACTATCTCCACTGCTGGACACCATGGCGCGAACTGCCCGTCTTCTTCCCGCACATCATCCAGAGTGACCTGCAATACATGCGCCGACACGGATTTTCAGGCGAGTTCATAGAGGCGGAGAGTTGGCGTTCCGCCGCCATGCCCAGGAAAATGAACTACCCCGCCACCCAGCACCTCAACCTCTATGTCACCGGAAAACTCTACTGGAATCCAGACGCGGATATAAACGCCTTGCTTGATGAGTACTATCGTCTCTTCTACGGCCCCGCCGAGAAGCCAATGAGGGAGTTCTTCACGCTGGCTATCAACTGCTGGAATGACGGCATGAAGAACAACACCTCCACTTCGGGCATCTCCGAGAGCGCCCAGCCAGCCGACATCTTTTCCATCCAAACCCTTGACAAGCTGCTCGCCCTGCTTGACGAAGGCACACGCCTGGCATCCCAATCCCCATACAGGGAGCGCGTTCAACTCATGGCAAAAGAATTCGCCAATGGACGCAGGACAATCGTCACGATGGCACGCAACCAGAAGCCCGAACTCGTTTCGCTCAAAACCAATGAAAAGATGGTCATGGACGGCGTCATGGACGAAGAGACCTGGAATCTCGGACAAGGCTCGCCAATGGTAACCAAAACAGGCGAGACGACTCCGCATCGCACTCTCATCTACTCGCGCCACGACGCCCAAAACCTCTATTTCGGCTTCATCCTCCATGAAGGCAAACCCGACAAACTGAAGGTGACTGGCCATGAAAGGGACTACAGGCGCATCTATGAGGATGACTGCATGGAAATCTACCTCCAAACCCCAAATGGCAAGGACTACCAGTTCATCATCAGTCCTGGCGCACTTTGGGATGCAGTGATTGACGCTTTTCACGCACGTGACATCCGATGGGATTCTGGCGCAGAATACGCCGTGAAAATCAGCGGACAACGAATCTGCATCGAAATCGCCATTCCAAAGGAGTCGCTCGGCATTGCCGACACCGATTCGCTCAAGGCGAATTTCTACCGAAGCCGAGTCGTTGACGAAGGCCAGACTTTCGCAGCCTGGTCTCCCATCTTCGAGGAAAAGCACTACAAGCCTGAAAATTTCGGAACCATCCGCCTGGAACAATAATAAAACCACGAAGATGCCCAAGAACACGAATGGTTTCAAGAGCGACTTGCTGGTCAGGGAACTGCAACGGAAAATCGTCTCGGGGGAGTATGCCCTGGGAAGCAGCCTGCCGACGTGCCATCAACTCGCCCATTTGCACGGTGTGAGCTATGTGACCGCCTACAAGGTGCTGGCGCAGTTGGAACACGACGGATACATCACGCTGAAAAAACATGTGGGCAGCACCGTGAGTTACATCCACAATGCGCCACAGCCCAAGCCAAGCCAGAAGACCATCAACCTGGTCACGGCAAAGTCCAACCGCCAGATGTTCCGGGACTTTCTGGAAATCGGGCAACGCATCTTCGCCAGGGATGGCTGGCAGGTCAGGAAATTCCAGTTGGAATCTACCAATACCTTGCCAGACGATGTACTACAGTCAATCAATTCCCCCGACGCCTATTCGCTGTTCTTTGGTCTGCACAGCACTTTCACCAATACCCTGGCCAGCGAACAGCATTTCCTGGCGCGCGCGGTCTATCTGGGCGAGTACCTGACCGACCTGCGCGTAACCTGCATCACCTGCGACGAGGGCGCCACTGTCCGCATTGCCCTGGAGCATTTCCGCTCCATGGGACGCACACGCACCGCCATTGTCCGCTACATGAAAGGAAACATAACGGAAGGACAGCGCATCAGCACCTGGCGAAGCGAAATGATGGCCAACGGCGCCTCCTTCGATTGGTGTACGGCTCACACCTTGTCGTGCCAGCCTCCCCCCAGCCATGACGACACCCAATGGATTCGCGAGTCGTTTCTGCGCTGGAAAACCGACGGAATCCTCTCCGAAATCGACTCCATCTTCATTCCCCATGAGCCCCACGCCGTCGTATTTGAGGAACTCTGCCGCAAGGACGGCATTCACATTCCAGAGGATTTGGCGGTCATCACGCTGGGGAACGACCCGTGCCTTGCCGTCGCGAATCCCCCGCTCCCCTTCCTGGACAACGGCCTGGAACACCACCTGGAACTGGCCAGGATGCTTCTGGAAAGCCGTCTGCGAGGCGAGACAATCCCCCAGCAACTGTTCACGTTCCATCCAGTTCTGCGCCTTCCGCCCCATCTGCCCAATAAACAGTGACCTGGATGCGTTAACTTTTGATGCAAAGTGCAATCTGCACCCATGTGTAACGTATTCCGAATGTCTCCCATGAAAGCCTCTGAAATCCCGTTCAAGTACCTGTCCAAACTGGATGGCAGGCCAGAGAGAGACTCCGTGCGGCTGGGGGAGGTACAGCGCGCGGCGGAGGTCATCTACAATACCTCATGCCTTAAGCCGACCAAGGAGCGGATGCTGGCGCTGAATGTGATGAAAGCAGCCTGCGACCGAATCGCCCCTGACGCCTATAAGCGGTTCTACACACGCAGGGAGGACATTCCCGCAACGGAACTGGAGGAAATCTACCGCGTCTGCCCCGCTCTCTGGTGGCATGATGACGCATTTCGGAAAATCCTTTACGAAATGCTGTACACGCCAGTCACTGACGGCCATCCCGTCCTCTGGCATGTGTACAACATGGGATATGTCATCAAGACCAGCACCGTGATATTCACCATTGACCTCCACCACAGGCTTGCCACGCAACTGGTGCAGTACATCCTTTTTGCGGGAATCACCCACAACCACGATGACCATTACACCATTCCCTTTGCGGAAGCGGTGAACAAGGCCAGAAAACCGCTCCTGACCAATTTCTTCCCAAACAGTTGCTACATGAACGAAGACGGGCAGTCCGGCTACTCCAAGGAGGCGCAACGCACGATGAAAATCGGCGATGTCATCGTCAAGACCTTTGAAAGCGACCACAACCGCACGCTCCGCAGATTTGTTCAGCCCATTGAGATACATTGTGGCACGGGAAAAAACAGACGGGTCATCCTCACCTCAGGCGACACCTGTGACCCGAGGCAACTCGCCGTATGCGCCAAACGCCCTGACTGCTATATTGTTCACCCCTACGTCGGACTGGATGTCGGCGAGGCAGTGCGCATTCTCCAGCCCCAAATGACCCTGATTAGCCACCTTCAGGAGTTTCACCATCCGATTCATGCCGCTCGCTGGACATGGCGCCAAGGCTACGATGCCGCCCAAAAA
>JAFRLP010000087.1 GCA_017431185.1 Victivallales bacterium
AACCAAAGCAAGCACCTGTTCGGGGGGGGCGGGCGTGAGGGAGAGCATCTGCCCCGCCAGGCCCTCCAAAGCATTCGAGCCGAGCATGGCCAGTCCACGGCCAAATTCCCGTGCGCGCTCCCCTGCCAGTCCCAGAGCCTTTTGCGCCAGCGACGCGCCCTGCACATGGGCGGCGGGCTGTCCGCGCCGAAAATCATCATGGTCGATGATGTCATCCGCCATCAGTGTCCAGGTATGGAACATTTCGACCGACGCGGCGGCATAGCGCGCCTGTTCCTCTGTCCCCCCCGTGGCCTGGCAGGCAAAGGTAACCAGCGCGGGACGCAGGGCCTTGCCTGGATGCCGAAGATAGCAGCCAGTGATTTCAGCCAATCCCGCATCCGTCAGATACGGCTGTTCCCTGAGGAACTCCCCAATCAGGGCGTATGTATTCCGGGAAATGCGCTTCAGTTCGGCTTGCAGTTCCTGTTTGTCCACGAGTTTTCTCCTGTTTTCTGCTGTCAGGGTGAGAAAATACAGCCGTATGCTGTATATTATTCAACAATGAAGTTCACGCCATCATAATATACCCCAACAAATCAAAAAAGGAGTGCAAAGCAGGCTCATGGAAGACAAAAAGGCATTGTTGGCATTGTTGGAGCCAGCGGGACAGACTCAGATTCTGCGCTACTGGGAACAACTGGACGAAGCAGGGCAGGCCAAACTGGCGGCGCAGGTGCGCGCCATTGACTGGCTTCAGGTCAATCGCTGGCTGAGTACTGCATCCCAAGGCATCTCGCGCGGGGAACTTGCCGCGCTGAAACCCGCCCCCTACCTCCCCATCGTCCCCCCAAAAGGCGGCGAGGCCCAATACGCCGACGCCATGCAAAAGGGCACAGAACTGCTCCGCAATGCCCAGGTCGGAGCGTTCACGGTGGCGGGCGGCCAGGGTTCACGCCTGGGCTTCGATGGCCCCAAAGGCACCTATCCCGTGACGGCGGTCAAGCACAAGACGCTTTTCCAGGTGTTTGCCGAAAAGATTCTCTACACGCAGGCCAAATACGGCACGACCATCCCCTGGTACATCATGACCAGCGTGCTCAACGACGCGGCGACACGCGAATTCTTCCAGTCCAACGGCTATTTCGGGCTGGCGGCGGAACAGGTCAAATTCTTCGCCCAGGGAATGCTCCCCGCGCTGGACAAGGAGACCGGCAAAGCACTGCTGGCCGCACCTGACTCCCTCGCCCTCTCCCCCAACGGCCACGGCGGCTCATTCGCCGCCTTGCACGACTCCGGCCCCCTGGAGGATATGCGCAAGCGCAATATCTCCACCATCGCGTATTGGCAAGTCGATAATCCGATGATCCGCCCCTTCGACCCGCTGTTCCTCGGCTTGCACGCCCTCACTGGATCCGACATGAGCAGCCGTGCCCTCATCAAACGGGACGCAAAGGAGAAACTCGGCCATTTCTGCCTCCTGAACGGCCATACCACCATCATCGAATACTCCGATATGCCTGACGAACTGCTTTTCCAGAAAGACCAGGATGGACGGCTCGCCTTCCGTGCCGGCTCCCCCGCCATCCATGTGCTCTCGCGTTCCTTCATTGAACGGCTCACCGCTGGAAAACTGGACTTCCAGCCACATCGCGCCCTCAAGAAGGTGCCGCATCTGGATGAACAGGGAGCGCTGGTCTCCCCCACCTCCCCCAATGCCATCAAACTGGAATTCTTCCTGTTCGACGCCCTGCCTCTGGCCAGCAATCCGCTCATCCTGGAGGGCGACCGTGCCGAGGAGTTCGCCCCCGTCAAGAACGCCGAGGGCGAGGACTCCCCCGCCACCAGCCGCCAGGCCATGAACGACCGTGCCGCACGACTGCTGGCAGCAGCCGGCATCCCGTTTCCGCAAACAGCCGAGGGGAAGATGGATGCTACGGTCGAACTCTCCTTCCGCACCATCAATGACGCCGATGACCTGAAGAAACGCGACATGCCCGCCATTGCTCCTGGAGCCACCCTCTACGTGGAGTAGCGCAATATGGCCCGCGCCAAATTCTCCCATCTGCTGGGCAACGCCTTTCTGCACATCGCCATTCCGCTCGTGCTCAACACCTTCGGCCAATTGAACACGACGTGGGCACGGCGCTTTGCCCGGCTGCTGGGAGCCTTTGTTCGCATCTGCTACCGTCCAGGGGCGCGGCTGGTGCGCGAGAACCTGGCCATCGCCTTTCCCCAAAAATCCGCCACGGAACGCGAAAAAATCCTGCGTAAAAATTTCTTCCATCTGATGTGGGCGGGAGTGGATTTCCTGCGGTTGCTGCGCCATCCTGAACGGCTGGAGGAGATGCTGGAGAATCCCCACGAGGATTTGAAGGCGGAACTTCCCTCCCAGGGAGTGCTCTGCCTGCCCCACCTGGGCAGTTGGGAGGTGCTGGCGCAGTCCATCTGCCTCTCCTACCCGCACTGCGCGGCAGTCGCAGCCGTGTTCGACTACGATATCCTGAACCGAACCCTGGAGCGCTCCCGTTCCTACCGAGGACTGAAACTCATCCCGCGTCAGGGCGCTGTGCGCGGCTGCCTCAACGCGCTGGAAGATGGTTACTGCATCGGCACACTCATCGACCAGAACCTGAGCCCCCGGCACGGCGGCATATTCGTCGATTTCTTCGGGCTGCCCGCCACCGCCAGTCCGTTGCCGGCCCTGCTCCACCGTCGCACAGGCATACCATTGCTCTCTGGCGCGTGCGTCCATCTGCCCGACGGCAAATACCGTTTTCTGCGCAAGAACCTGAACATTCCCGCCGAGGCGACGGATGCGCAAGTCACCCAGAGCATCATCTCCGCCAACGAGGAGTTGATCCGTCAATATCCGGAACAGTACGTCTGGATGTATCGGCGCTGGTCATCCATCCCTGAAAACGCCTCCCCCGAACTGGTTGCCCGCTATCCCGCCTACGCCAAAGTCAAACCCGCCCACAAAGGACGGAAATTGCCATGAGCGACTTGATTTCCATTGAAAGCCTGCGCATCAATTGCATCATCGGCTGCCTTCCCGAGGAGCGAAAGACTCCCCAGGACATTCTGGTGTCAGTGTCTCTGGAGACGGACACCTCGCCCGCCGCCGATGCGGACGACCTCGGTCTCACCATTGACTATCATGCCTTGGCTCAGCGACTCACGCGATTCGCGCAGTCACACCCATTTCGGCTCATTGAGACAATGGCCGAAAGAATGGCCGAAATTTGCCTGACCACCACCCGGGCCACGGCTGTCACCGTCAGAATCGAAAAACCAGGAGCGATTCCCAATGCCCAGTGCGCCTCCGTGCAAATCAGCAGAACCGCCCACGTGTAATCAAATCGGGCGAAGAGAGACGGAAAATCTGCGCCCCACTCCCTTTCTGCGGGAATGCCATTCGTAAAATTGCCCAAAACGCTTACATTATCAAGCGTTTGTCTTCCCACCTACTAAAAGGAGTGTGATTCTGCCGTTATGGAAAAGGAAATGCTGGCTGTCGTGCTGGCGTTGTGCTGCATGGCCTGTGCGTCCCTCAACGATTTCTTGTTCAAACTGGCTTCTGGCCAGCGCAATGGAGGGCGTGGCGCATTTGTCAGTCTGGTGGGACTAGTCTCCTTCTGCGTCATGCTGCTGTTCCCGGCGGACTGGCAGAACTGGAAGATGACCTTGCTTTGGGGAGTCATTTCGGGCCTATGCTCATTGGTCAGCAACCTTCTGCTCATTGAGGCGATGGAACGCCAGAGCGCGGGCATCTGCTCCACGATATTCAGGCTCAATCTGGTGGTGGTGGTTCTGCTGGCCTGCCTTACCATGGGCGAACAACTAACCATACGCCAGATGATTGGGGTGGCATGCGCCGCAGGAGCGGTATTGTGCTTCCTGTCCATGGACAGTCTGCCCGGCGCAAGCATACGAGACGCCCGCCTGGGGCTGTTCCTGGTCATCCTGGCGTGCGTCATTCGCGCCTTCATGGGACTTGCCTACAAATATGCCTTCAAATTCGCGGGTGCGAACGATCAGGGCGTCACCCAAATCACCTGCTTTCTCTGGATCATCGGAGGCGCCCTGTATGGGCTGTGGAAAGACCGCCCTGGCGCCAGGCTGCCAGACCGCTCCACTGTTAAACTCGGAGTGATTTCAGGACTGCTCGTGGCGGGAATCATCTATTTCATGGCCAAGTCCCTGCTGTACGGGAAAGCCAGCGTGGTCAGCCCCATCGCCCAGATGAGTTTCCTGGGCACCTTGCTGCTTAGCGTGGTTTTTCTGAAGGAAAAAATCACCTGGCGAAAGGCATTGGGCATGGTCGGTGGCCTGGCCGCCATTC
>JAFRLP010000088.1 GCA_017431185.1 Victivallales bacterium
CAGTATGCTTCCGTGGCCTGTGGTGATGGCGGCGAGGATGCCGCCGCTTACCTGCCGTTTTCTTGGGGGCGGCATTTGCGGCGGTATTCGCGTGGGGACACGCCAAAGCACGCCTTGAATCTGGCGGACAAGTAGAACGGGTTGTTCATGTGGACCTGCTCGCAGATGTCGGAAATGCTCATGTCCGTGGTCTCCAGCAGTGTCTGGATGGTGCGCATCAGATGGTTTTCGCGGTATTTTCTGGGAGATACGGCGAAGGTTGCGGTGAACTTCGCGAAGAACGCGGAGCGTGACAGGCAGCAGCGCCGGGCGATTTCATCCATGGAGAGGTTTTCCTGGAGATTGAGGAGCATCTTGTGAGCCAGATTGGTGTCGGCTGGCCCCAGCGCGCGCCCGAAAACCATGTTTCCGCGCAGTACGATTTCCTGGATCAGGCAGTAGATGAGCCGTCGCCAGAACCGTTCACGGCGCAAGGCCAGCTCCGCCACCTGCACAAACAGGCGATGGAAGACGGGATAGTCCTCCTTTGCCAGCATCTGCGCCCAGACGCCGGGGATTACCTGCCGCCACTCGAGCACCTCCGTCATATACGGCTCGCGGTCAAAATGGATCCAATGGCAATCCCACGGGGCGATGGTGGTGAACTCCCGTCTGCCCAGAGGGGAAATCACCGCCAACGTGCGTTCCGGCAAATGGCACTCGCATCCGTTGTATTCCAGCAGGGCATCTCCTTTGGTCACCAATAGCAGGTTCCAGTTCTGCGAAAAGCCCTGCCAGTGGTTATCGCGGGAATGTCTGCTGAAGCCCGTCAGCAACTCGCTGTCCGTTTGAATCAGGTTGGTTATCTTCGTCATTGGATGAAATCATCTGTTTTGGGGACAAAATACCATTGCTTTTGCCTCCAAAATACCAGTCATCGGACGTTTTCGGGGAAGGCGTCACGCACGGCGTTGAGGTAGGACATTTGGTGAACGGTGTCGGGTTCCAGGTAACTGCCCTCCGTCCACTCGTTCCAACTGTTGATGGTGAGGAACGGATGCCTGGGAGCAAGGGAGGCAAGGCGTTTTTTGACCATGCGCAGGGATTTGGCGAATTCTTCAGGAGCATTGCCGACTACCGTGGGACCATACGGATAGTTCCCTGTTCCATTGCAGGGGGCGTCGGGGCGGGTGCGCGGAGCCGTGTCCCATCCGACGCTGACATTCGGGAAATACTCGACGGGACAATCCGCCACCGTCTTTTCCCAGAACTTGAAATAGGCGTCGCGCACAAAAGGATAGGGAGTCTGAGGCTGGGGCAGTCGGCAATGATGCGTCCAGACATAACTGGCAACGCTGTCAAAGCCCAAGTCCACGGCCAGTTTGGCGGGATTCTGCGGAGTTGATTCGCCAGGCAGAATGGGCTGTCCCCAGATAATTGCGTTGAGGTGGAGTCCCGGGAAGCCCGCCGCCTTGGTGGCCGTGCGAAAATCCTCAAGGGCGCGGCGCGTCTCCGCCACGGAGCCAAAACTGGCCGTCAGCCTTTCCAGTTCGTATATGGAAAAGTAGGGGCAACCGTCAATGGCGAAATGACTGGGATGCGGAAAATACCGTCGGATATGCAGTTCTGCAATCCTTTCGAAGGTGGCTCTGGTCACTTTTCCTGGATATAGGAGTTTCCGCTCACTGGGCGGTGCCGGATGAATGTCATACCAGTCATGGTTTGCCCACATGTTGCAGAATTTCATTAGGGTGTTGTTGGACGCACCAAGAAAACCTTTGTCCAGAGCGCTTTCCAGGAACGGGCCATCGTCATAGTGGTACAAGTCGAAGATGAAGACGCCGATTCCCGCAGC
>JAFRLP010000089.1 GCA_017431185.1 Victivallales bacterium
AGAGCGGCGGCGGAGGCGGCGGCAATGAAGGCGGCAACGGCGGTGGCTCCGCAACACGCTCGTCGGCGGTGCGAAACTCAACGCGAACTCGTATATGCTCACGGCCAACACCGTGCTTCCCGCGCAGGCGCTTGTTTGGCTGCCGAAGGCAAATTGCCCGATTTGTCTGGATGGAAAGGGCATCGAATACAGCACACGCAGTATCGGCAATCTGGATTTTGCGGTCATCGAGTTGCCGAAGGGCACATCCAGAATAGCCGTCAACATGGAAGGAGAGGCAACAATGGCGCCGACACTGGAATCATTCAGGAAAAAGGACA
Organism: Victivallales bacterium; assembly: GCA_017431185.1. The sequence goes on from JAFRLP010000089.1 coordinate 321, forward strand.
TCAGGCTAGTTGGCTTTGGCGATTCAAACACGGATTTCAACCATTGGTCATTTGGCAGGAATTGGCTGTCCATGCTGGCGTGCAATGGCAGCGATTTCTTTGGAAGGCGCGTGATCATCAACAGCGGAGTCAGCGGAGACAACACAGCGGGCGCCTTGAAGCGCGTGAAAAGCGATGTCCTTGACTTTCATCCTGACATCGTGATTGTGGCGTTTGGCCTGAATGACGCAATTCAGTCAAGGCCGCTGGAGGAGTTCAAACGGGACTACAGGACATTGCTGGAAACGCTCAAAACGGCGGGATGCTACGTGATAACGCGCACGTCACAGCCTGTCATTAACATGGTCAATGGAAGCGAGGAACTGGCCACAGCCCCTAAAATGCCTGATTTCATGGCGGCCATTGTCGAAATCTCCAGAGAAATGGACATTCCATGCGTGGACCATTACAGCCTGTGGAAGGCCTCGATGGCCTCCAAATACAGGGGGGAACTGGTGCTGCTCATGGGCAACCGCCTTCATCCCAATGAGCAGGGACATCGCCGCCTGTACAGTGAACTTGCCCCGTTCTTGAACCTGGAGCCTGACTTCCAATGTGAGTTCATGCACCTTCTCAGGCATCAATGATCACCCCTTTCAAGATTTTGTCTCTCATCATGACCCGAAAAATCAAAATGCACTGGAGAAAGACAATGAAAGACCGCAGATTCTTCACTTTGATTGAGTTGCTCGTCGTTATCGCCATCATCGCAATTCTGGCGAGCATGCTGTTGCCCGCCCTCAGCAAGGCGCGTGAAAAGGCGCGCGGCATCTCCTGCGTCAACAATCTCAAGGGCCTGGGGATGTACAATGCGATATACATCGACGAGAACGAGGACTATGGCATTCCGCATTTGTTCATCAACCAGGGGGAGTGGTTCAATGGCCTGGCCCGTCAGGGGGTGTTTCCGCTGGACACGTCGTCTGGAAGTTCCCATGTCTGTGCCTGGGCCAGAAAGGGCTCTGGCACGCCCATCCATTGCCCATCGGACACCCGTGCCAATGCCAAACCCACCAGTTATGGCGTGAACATGACGGTGGGCAACGGCAACGCCACTCATTTGACCGACAACAACTACCGCCGCCGCAAAATCAACCAGCTCAAGAACCCATCCATGGTCATGTGGATGGTCGATGTTTGGGGAGTGAGCCATCCTGAACATGACGCAACCACCGTCTATTATGCTGATCCCTGGGAGGACATCGTCGGTTTCCGCCACTCCCAGGAGGCCGCCAACTCCTGCATGTTCGACGGACATGTCTGGACGGCAGGCCCCAGGCAACTCCCCCATGGCGGCGCCTACCATTATCCCTGGACTGACGCCACATTCTACTACTACTGGCACAAGGACTGGACAACCACAGAACTCAAGAGTTACTGATTCTTCAGCCTGGACGGTTTTGAGGCAGGACTGGTCTGGCATGCCGCGCTCCGCGCGGCCACTCCGCAACCGCAATTGGCTGGTTTTGCATGTCGCGCTCCGCGCGGCCACTCCGCAACCGCAATTGGCTGGTTTTGCATGTCGCGCTCCGCGCGGCCAGCCTCCCATGATTGCACAAAGGGTATTTTTCCACAGTTCCCAAGTACTGACAAATGCAGAACATGTTGAATATTCGTCGCTACCAAGGCAACCCCATTCTTGGCCCCAATTTCGCGCTGTCCTGGGCGGGGCACGAGGCAAGAAATCCAGGCGTCGTCTTCGATGGCACACAATTCCACATGGTGTTCACCACGACACCCGAACCGAACAATGGCGAGATTTACCTGGGATATGCGTGTAGCAGAGACGGCATTCACTTTGACGTTGCCGACACGCCTTTCATGCGCCCCGACCCCGACCCAGACTCATTTGATCACGCCAATGTCGAGGATGCGCGCATCACTCAGATGGGCGGCAATTTCTACATCGCCTACGCGGGGCGTTCGCACAACTTGAAATCTTTTGAAAGAGGAGAAAGGCGCATTGGTCCCAATGGCAATAAGAATCCGACCTGGACGCAGAATTTCAGACGTGGCGGCTTTGCCGTGACCAAGGACTGGAAAAGCGTGAAGCGCCTCGGACCCTGCACAAACGAGCATATCCATGATGCGAACATCGTCCTTTTCCCAGAGAGGTTTCATGGCAAGTACGCTGTGCTGCATCGACCAACCGCCTTTGAGCCGTGGCTGTTGCCCTGCCTGTATCATCCCGCCTCCATCTGGCTGGCATACGAGGATGAATTGGGACCTTTTGGAAGCAACGCCAGGGAGATGCCCTGGAAAATGAGGGATGGCCTGGATGTCCCGAATGACCATCTGCTGATTCAACCCGAATATGAATGGGAAAAGATGAAAATCGGCGCATCTGGCGTGCCGATACCCACAGACGATGGCTGGCTTATGTTCTACCATGCGGTGGACAGGCAGGGCATTTACCGCGTTGGCCTGCTTCTTCTCGACAGGGAAAACCCGCTGAAGATTCTGGCGCGTTCGCCTCTGCCTATCATGGAGCCAAGCACAGGCTATGAGAATGTGGGCACCGCCTGCTTTGCAAGGAAACACTGCTATCCCTATATTGTCTTCCCCTGCGCCAATTTGATGATTGACGATGAGATATGGCTCTATTACGGAGCCTCTGACCTTTACATTGGATTGGCGACAGTGAAATTCAGTGAGGCCATGGATTACATACACGGCAAATCATGCCGTGTTGAACACCCATAATTCAAAGGAGCAGAAAATGTTGAAAATCGGCATCATCGGGGCTGGCCGCATGGGCAATTCCCATGCGGCGATTCTGGAAAAAAACAAGTCCGTGCAGTTGTCCACGGTATATGACGTCAATCCAGAGCAGTCCGCGAAATTCGTGGAGAAACATCCAAATGTGAAGATAATGGCAAGTCTTCAGGAACTGGTGAACTCACCCGAGACAGACTTCATTGTCATCACCACGCCAACCTATTGCCATAAAGAGGGGCTTCTTGCCGCCATGACCACTGGGAAGCCAATCTTCTGCGAAAAGCCGCTTTGCCGCACACGGGAAGACCTGGACGAACTCACTCCACTGCTCCAGAGTTACGGCAATTTCTTCGCAATCGGCTTTGTGAGGCGCTATTCGCCAGTCAACAGCATCATGAAAAAACTGATTGACGAGGGCAAGTTGGGCAGGCTGCGTTCCGCGTCAGTGGTCTGCCGAATCGGCACCTTCCAACGCCAATGGGGTGACTGGTTCGCCGACTATGACAAGTCTGGCGGAGTCATGCTGGACATGCTGGCGCACCACTGCGACTTGCTCAACTACATCGTGGGCAGTCCAGTCAGCGTCTATGCCCAGGCGTTCCGTTTGCCTAAAGACCAGCCCCTTCCCAGCGATTACGCCAGTGCAACAGCCGTTCTGCAGAACAACGTCATCTGCAATGTGGAGTGTTACTGGCTGCGTGGCGGCCCGACCGATGTATACATGACGGTGTATGGCGAGAAGGGTGCCCTGAAACAGACCGACACAGGTGTCTTCTTCTATGACATCGGTGGAAAGGAAACCAAACACGAGGGGACTTCGGCGCAGATGTTCGAGGCGGAATGGGAGAATGTTGTGGATTGCGCCATCAACGGCAAAAAACCGCTGGCGGGCGCACAGGACGCCGTCAACGCGATGGAGTTCTGCCTCGGCATGATGGAGTCCGCCGAGACAGGCAATGTGGTGAAATTCTGAGGAGGTGACTGCCATGGGACTACCCTGCATCGGCACAATGTTGCATTGCTGCAACGTGAATGAACGCATAGTCTCCTATTATCACGACATAGGCTTGACGGCGATTCAGATTGCCCGCGTCTACGAGGAGTGGCTGGCGCCAGGCGATGAGGCAAAGTGCGCATCGGATGACGTTTTCACGCTGCTGCAAAAATACGGTTTTTCCGTGCCCACCATGTTTTTGTCCTATCCCGAGCAGGATTGGGCGCATCCCCGCGAGGGCGTGGGGCTGACGCCGATGCAGACACGTGCGGAGCGCATGGTGCTGTCCTGCCGTCAGATGAACTGGGCGAAACGGTACGGCATACGCTACATCACCTGCCATGTCGGTTTTCCGCCTGAAGTCCAGGACGAATACGGGCGCCTCATTTCCGATTTGAGGCAACTGGCGCGATTTGCCGCGGCAAATGACCAGGAGTTTCTGTTCGAGACAGGCATGGAATCCTCAGCCAGCCTGAAACGCATCCTGGATGACATAGGAGAACCCAATGTGGGCATTAACTTTGACCCTGCGAATCTCCTGCTTTATGGCACCGATGTGCCGATGAACTTCCTTGAACTGCTGTGGAGCAAAATCCGTGTGGTGCATTGCAAGGACGCAGTGTCGGCGCTTCATGGCCCCGACAGTGCCCATGAAACCGTCCTGGGCAAGGGCGCGACCAATTTTGCGGAACTGATAAAATTTCTTCTGGGAAAGGGCTTCACGGGACCGCTCATCATTGAACGGGAACTACCGCCTGGACCTGAGCAGGAAAAGGATATCGCGGAGGCGGTGCTTTACATCAAGTCCATCATTGACGAGGCATAGCCTTTCCGCCCCCACCGCCTTTGGCATGCCCAGTGCCTGCTCTGCCTTCTGAGCCTGGCATGCCAGGCGAGTGCCTCCAACCTGCCCGCAGAACCTTTAGCCCTGCGGATTGAAGTAGTCTGGGGTACGGAGTATTGTTCCCGTTACCAACGCGCTGGTCATAGAGCAATTGGCAATAAAACTTGACATTCACAACATAATGTGTTATATTTGGTGGAAAAACAAACCTATAAGGTGCAATCATGGCTGTTGCGACATTTAGCGTCCGCATGGATGCGGAACTGAAAAAAGAACTTGATAAACTTTGCATGCAACTTGGAATGAACACTTCCGTTGCAATCAATATCTTCGCTCGTACAGTGGTTCGAGAGCGTCGAATACCATTTGAGATTTCCATTGCTCCCTCTGATGCGGGAATGCGAGCGTTTCAAAGTCTGCGGCGGCAGGCAAAAGCCAAGGGATTGCAGGATATGCCTCTGAGCGAAATCAATCAAGAGATAGAGCAAAGCAGAACTGGCAAATGAAAATCCATGCCGTAATCGACACCAATGTTCTGGTGTCGGCTTTGCTTGCGAAACGCGCCGACTCCGCCCCCGTTCTCATCATCGAAAAAGTGTTCGAAGGTGCGGTTGTGCCTGTTTTCAGCAAAGAAATAGTGAGGGAATATTTCGATGTTCTGCATCGAGAAAAATTCGGTTTTGACCCCAATACGGTCAATTGTTTTCTCCAAGAACTGCTACAAAGAGGAATTCAACTTGATCCTTCTCCCATTGATACGGTATTGCCGGACATAAAGGATAGCCCCTTTTACGCAGTTGCACTGTCAAACAAGACCAATGAAACCTATCTTGTCACAGGAAACTTAAAGCATTTTCCTGCAAAACCGTTGGTGGTGTCGCCCGTTGCCTTTCTCAATATTCTTCAGGCCTATTCCTGACGGAGCGTAACCTTTCCGCCCCCACCGCCTTTGGCATGCCAGACGAGTGCCCCCAACCTGCCCGCAGAACCTTAATCCCTGCGGATTGAGGTAGTCTGACTTCTTGCTGGATACGAGCCGTCTTTTTCCCCAATTCCCTATCCCTTCCAGCGGACGATGCCGTTGACCAGGGTCATTCGGACATCCAGATTGCCGTCCAGAAGAACAATGTCGGCGATGTAATCCTTTTCAATCCTGCCGCGTTTTCCCAGCCCGAGGCTTTCGGCCTGGTTCAGGCTGGTACAGCGCACCGCCTCTGAAAGCGGAAGGTCGGTCAGCCGCACCAGACGTTTCAAGCCGTTGCAATAGCGAAGCGTGCTGCCTGCGACCTGCCCAGTGGCCAGCCTTGCGCATCCGTCCTTGACCACAACAGGCAATCCGCCCAGCGTATAGTCGCCGTCTGGCATGCCAGAGGCGCGCATGGCATCCGTGATCAGCATCATTCTACCGGGTCCCTTCAGTTTTGCAATCATCACAGATTTTCACGGCAAATAATCCACCCTAAAAATCACGAGACCGTGGCTCCTGAAAATTCCAGTTTCCTCCCGCCAAGCCACGGGATTCCCGAGCATGGCATCGAGTCTGCGACCTTGAGCAGAAGCGGCAGGTC
>JAFRLP010000090.1 GCA_017431185.1 Victivallales bacterium
CACCCAGCGTGAATCCCGTGTCGCCAGAGAAGGCGATTCGCCAGGCCTACCGTCCCATCCACGAAGGGGAACGCTGGGGGGAGTCCTGGCACAACGCATGGTTCCGTGCCGCCGTGCAAGTCCCAGATTGCTGGCAGGGGCGAGAACTCGCCCTGCATATCGCCTTCAACGGGGAGGTGTTGCTGTTCGATGAGGAGACCGTGCCCAAATTCGCCTTCACCAATCTTTCCGTTTTTGATGAAAGCTACTCCAAGGAATACTATCAACTGGGGCGGGCCAAAGGAGGGGAACGACTGGAATTCCTGCTGGAGGGTGCCTGCAACTATCTTGGCGGGTTGCGCCGTTGTCCAGACCCAGGCCGGAAGAACCCGCATCCACGGGGATACATCAATCCAGTGATCGACCGTGCCAGACTGGCCGTCTTCCACACGGAACTATGGCATCTGCGGCTGGACTTGCAGTGCATCGCCTCACTCGCCAAGACGCTACCGACGGAAGACTACCGCCGCAAACGATTGCTCAAAGCCACTTCCGATGCACTGGATGCATACGCGGGCATACCAGACAATGCGGGAAAAGCACGCAAACAGCTGACTTCGGTTCTGTCATGGCAGGCGCTGGCTTCAGCGCCGATTGCCACTGCCACAGGACATGCGCACATCGACGTAGGCTGGCTGTGGCCAGTACGCGAGTCCATCCGCAAAGCAGCCCGCACCTACGCCAGCCAGCTGGACTTGATGGATCGCTATCCAGAATATGTATTCGCGGCAAGCCAGCCGCAATTGTATGAGTTCGTCAAGAAGCACTACCCGAAACTTTACGAAAAAATCCGACAGCGCGTGGCGGAGGGGCGCTGGGAACCCCAGGGAGGAATGTGGGTCGAAGCCGACTGCAATCTCATCTCTGGCGAATCCATGGTCCGCCAGTTTCTGTTCGGAAAGAATTTCTTTCGGGACGAGTTTGGCGTGGATGTCAAAAGCCTCTGGCTGCCCGACACCTTCGGTTATCCCGCCTCCCTGCCCCAGTTCATTCACAAATCTGGATGCGATTATTTCCTGTCCCAGAAGATTTCCTGGAGCCAGTTCAACCAGTTTCCACACCACAGTTTCTGGTGGCGCGGTGTGGACGGCACCGAGGTGCTGGCGCATTTCCTCCCTGAAAACACCTACAATTCCAAACTGCTGCCTGGAGACCTCTGCCAGGCACAAAACCGACACTCTGAAATCGACATCGCCCCAGAATTCCTGGTCGCCTTCGGCATCGGGGACGGCGGAGGCGGTCCAGCCGCTTCTTTCATTGAACGCGGCAGACGCAATGCCAACTGGGAAGGCGTGCCCAAGGTGCGATTCGGACGCTCCGACAAGTTCTTCCAGGAACTGGCCACCAAATACGGCAACCGCCTTCCCCGCTGGGTTGGCGAACTCTACCTGGAGGTTCACCGAGGCACATTCACCAGCCAGGCCCGCGTCAAGTGTGGCAATCGCAAGCTGGAACAAACCCTGGCCAGCGTGGAGTTCGTCAGCTCCCTTCTGCCTCAGGAAGAGTATCCCAGGCAGGCGCTTTCCGAAATATGGAAAATCCTGCTGGTCAACCAATTCCACGACATCCTGCCAGGTTCCTCCATCACCGAGGTCTATGAGCAGACCGCCAAGGAGTACCAGATGGCGATGGAAAAATGCGGCAGATTGCTGGATAAGGCGGGGCAGTTGCTGTTCCATCCCCAGGAAGGGACACTGTCCCTGCTCAACACGCTGTCCTATGCCTGGCATAATCCAATGGAGCTTCCTGAAGGCTATGGCACAGAAGGGCTTTGCGACCAGTCAGGCCATGCCATTCCCGTGCAGGTTAATGCCGACGGTCGCGCCTGGGCGCTCGTCACAATCCCGCCATTGGGTATATTGCAGCTGCGCCGCGACGGGCAGGCAAAGTCCCGTCCCGCCTCTGCACACGGATGCCTGATACTGGAAAACAACCTGGTGCGCTATGAATTCAACGAGCACGCCGTGCTGCTCCATGCGTGGGACAAAGAGTACGCCAGGGATATTCTATCAGGGGCAGGCAACGTCCTCTCGCTCTACCATGACCGTCCAAACAACTGCGAGGCATGGGATGTGGATGTGTTTTATCAGGGAGAGTTCATCGAGCATCCCGTGGCACGTGGCACGGCGCAGGCATTTACAGGACCAGTGTACAACTGCATCCATTTTCAGTTGCAAGTTGGAGAATCCGCCATCAGCCAAGAGGTCAGACTAGCCCCTGGCAACCGTCGCCTGGATTTCGTGACCCATGTCGATTGGCGGGAATCCCGACGGATGCTGCGGGTTGCATTTCCCGCCAATGTCCAGACCAACGAGGCAAGTTGCGAGATCCCCTACGCTACCATACGGCGTCCCACACACGAGAACACAAACTGGGAGGTCGCCAAATTTGAGGTTCCTGCCCAGCGTTTTGTGGACATGAGCGATTCCAACTATGGTGTAGCGCTGCTTAACGACTGCAAGTACGGCCATCGCCTCCGAAACACGACACTGGACCTGAACCTGCTGCGCTCCCCCCGTATGCCAGACTGGGAAGCCGACAAGGGTCACCACGACTTCACCTACAGCCTGCTGCCGCATCCAGGGGGACTGGACGAGTCGCCCGTCCGCGCCGAAGCAGCCCAACTCAACCGTCCTCCTCTGCTCTTTGTCGGCGTTCCAAAGGACACTCTGACCATCCCCGTATCGCTCTCATCTGGCAACATTTCGCTGGAGACCATAAAGCGGGCTGAAAAAGATGACGACCTGATTCTACGCCTGGTCGAAACCACTGGACGTTTCTCCAACGCCATCCTGATCCTTCACGGCGACTACACGGTAACAGAAACCAATCTCATTGAATTGGAGCAGGGAAAGACTCTTCCTGCCAATGGGCGACAGGTCGAACTTTCGCTGCGGCCTTTTGAGATTCTCACCTTACGTTTGCATTCTTCAGATCTTCCCCGAAAATCATAGACAGCATGGAGAAATTTCTGAAAATGGCATTACAGTATGTGTGTGCATCCAATGACAGGGGACGAATGGAGGAGCTGCTGAAAGAGCATCCTGAATACCAAAGTCTCCCCCGCAATTTTGCGCAGGGGCTGCTGGACATAGTGGGAAGTCATTATCAGTTGGACAACAAAAAGGAGACATTTAACATGTGCAAGGCAATTGATGACATGATGAAGGAGAGCGAGATGAAGGGTGAAAAGCAGGGAATGAAGCAGGGAATGAAGCAGGGAATGAAGCAGGGAGAAAAGAAAGGCTGCGAGAGGATGGCCAGGAACTTTGTGCGCTTTATGCGTAAAAAGGCTTTGCCAGATGGCATGCTTCAGGAGTTTCTCGTTCAGCAGAATTTCTCCCCTGAGCAAATCGCCGAGCTTTGCGCCATACGTTAGAGGGTACCGACGGCATCCCGTCGTCGGTGGCACCACAGGGTCGGGGCTCGCCACCACATTCGCTAGTAGGGTTTGACTTTAATCCATTATCAATTGCGTTGGAGTTCTTGCGAATTTCTCCCAGGGGATGTTCACTGGCTTCTTCTGAGTGATGATTTCATCCACATGCATCAGCAGAGGAAAGTCATCCAGGCTCACGAGTCCCCTGGCGGCCTTGGCCTTCAGCGCCCGGGCGACGCGGGTGGCGACGACCAGCGACTCAAGTGTGACTCCCTTCAAGGTCTCCAGGGCCTCGTCAATCGTGAGGCCCTTGCCCAGCAGGATGCCGACTTTGCGGGTTCGCCCGCCGTAAACCGTGACATAGAGGTCGCCGACGCCGACAAAGTAGCTGTCCTCGGTGGCGGCCCCCTGCATCTCCATCAGCCTCTTCATCTCCCGCGAGGCCTGGAGAAACGCAGCCGCCTGGGAGTTGAAATGCAGTTCCTCCTTGCCCGTGCGCCTGATGTTCTGCCCGATGGTGAGCGCGATTCCCAGCGCATAGCCGTTTTTCAGCGCGACAGCCGACTCGATGCCGATGACGTCCGTGGTCGTCATGACATGGTAGTAATCCGTGGTCATCACCCGCCTCATCATTTCCAGAGTGGCCAGATTCTGGCCGCAGAACGCCACCAGAGTCTGGTCATGGGCGACCAGTTCATAACTCGTGCAGGGTCCCCCGATGGCGCAGAGTTCGTTCTTCTTTCCCAGAGCGTCAAGCGTCCTCTGCCAAACCTGCGGGTAGCACAGCAGGGTGCCATCCGGCAAATCCTGCAACCCCTTGGTGACGGACAAAACCGGCAGGTTCCCCGGCAGACGCGGCAGGACGGACTCCGCAAACCACTCCACGCCAAATGAACTGACCCCGCAGATGACGAAATCGGCATCCTTGACCGCCGCGTCCACCTCCTCGAACTGATAGTATTCCACCCCTGCGGGGAAGGGACGGTCGAACTTCAGATGCTGGTTGGCAAGCCGCGCGTGATCGATAATCTCCCTGTCCAAAGGCGTGCCCACCAGACGCACCTCATTGCCGTTTTCCCGTGCGGGAAACGCCAGGGCGGACCCCATCATGCCCGAACCGATAATCGCCACAACGCTCATTTCAACTCCTTTGGCACCTGTTCGGCGCCGATTGTTTTCGCGGCCATCCACAGCACACGCAGAAGGGATGGCGGCAGTTCAAAATGGTGGTTTCCCGTCTTTTGAAGACCCCCTCTTAAAAGGCGCCCTCGAAGGGAGGGCGGGCGAATTCCCACGCCTCCAGGAAGCGGCGGCCATCCCCGGGCAGCCGGTACTGCCAGCGGAAGAAGAACTGGCAGATGACGCTGGCTGTGCTCTGCTGGAGATTCAGGATATGCAGGCCAGGCAGGTGGTCATATTCCACGATGTGCTGCATGTCGCAGGTGATGACCATGAGCGGACGGTATTCCGTGAGACGGCGCCACTCCTCATGATAGACCAGATAGTTCAGCATGTAGTCGCGAAGGACAATGGCGTCAAACTTCCCTTGATTGCGCAGAAGCGAGTCCACGCAGGACTGCATGGAGTCGGGGCTGATTTCATCCACCGTCACCTCCTGCGAGGTCAATCCGCAGCTGCGCATGGCCTCCTCCAGAGCCTGGGACAGCGCATTCGAGTTGGAGTGCAGTTCATGGCGTATCTGCCAGACCAGGAACCGCTTCAGGCCATGGCGAAGGCACGCCGAGAGAGACTGGTGGAAGGCGTCGCGGTAATCCGGCTCCACGCAGGGAAAGCCGGTCTCCAGGTTCGTCCGCCCCACTTGAAGGACCGGCTTGCCCAGCGAGCGTATGGCGGACACCCATTCAGGCGTGAGAAAGCCCGACACGACCAGGTAGTCCATCCGTGACATCGCGTCCACCACCCAGGGCTGCACCGTGCGGCGGGCATGGAGAATCTGGAGGTCGCAGCGGTGGGTGTCCAGCATGTCCTCCATCTTCCGAATCGAGCCTCCCGCCGGATAGGTCGGCACGTCCACGCTCAGGTAGCCCAGGCGCTGGCGCACACCTGACCAGGACGAGGCAACGAAGACACCTTTGCCCTCCTCCCGCCGAAGCAGGCCGCTGTCGCAAAGTTCGTCCGCCGCATGGCGCAAGGTCAGGTTGCTGACGCCGAAGCGGGCGCAGAGTGCTCTGTCGCTCGGAAGTCGTGTCCCTATCGCCATCCCATGCTCGTTGATGTACTGAAGCAGGCGTTGTTTGACAGACTGGTATTTGAGAACCCGTGACATTGATTCGTCGGTTTCAGGAAAACGGTTCCGGAAAGGGTAACTGTCCGGAACGGCAAATGAACACGAATGATGAAGGGAGGACTGTCTCTGGAAACGGTTCCACCAGGGAATTGGCCTTGTTCGTGTGCATTCATGTGCATTTGCGGTTCTGAACTGTACCCGTAAAAAAGACAATCGCGTCAAATACTATAATCTGCGGGGACGGCTTTGCAAGGGTGCATCCCGCCTTTTTTCCACCGTCAACCGTCTTCATGGTGTATTAAACACATCGGAATTTTCCAGATTTATACCCTTTTTTACTTGAAAAATCCCCGTTTTGATGTATAATTAAATCAGATTTGAAAACAAAGTGGAAATGGCGGATGGCCTGGCCAGCCGCCACAAGGCGTCCCCCCAATCGGAGAACACAATGCACATTCACAAAAGTCGGGATTTCTTCACGCTCATTGAATTGCTGGTCGTCATAGCCATAATCGCCATACTTGCGGCCATGCTGCTGCCGGCGCTGGCGAAAGCGCGTGAGAAGGCACGGCTGATCCAATGCGTCAACAATCAGCGCACGATTGGCCTCTACCTGCACTTGTACATTGATGACAACGAGGATTTCCTGCCGCCGGGGGCATACACGCAGGCGGGACTGCTGAAGGACAGCGCCCTGAACAACACCGCCTACAACATCTCGGAGATGGTGCTCAAGAAATACACAGACCACCGCTTTGGCCTGGGACTGCTTCTCTCCTATGACTCCAAGGCATACGACGGGAACATCGACACGGACAAGTTGAAGGCGCCAGGTTTCCTGACCTGCTCCTCCGCCCGCTCCGCCAACGGATACCAAAACCTGGTCAAGTTGAACTACTGGGGGCCGCCCAACGGCAGCCAGTGGGTCAGCCTGAACTACGCCTACTGGGACCCCTACTGCTATTCCGGCTGGGTGAGCAACGGAAAGGCAAGCGACAACATCGGCAAGGTGTCCGTGGCGCAAAAGTACAACGCGCCCATCTCCGTCGGGCATTTCGCCGTACACAAGAACCAGTGTTTCGCCAATGGTGTGCATGGCGGGTTCAAGAGCACCGGCTCGGGAGCCACCAGCAATTTCCAAAACGGCGGCGAGACACGCACCGTCCTGCACGCGGACGGGCACGTCGGCTCGATTCGCTTCACGCGCAATTTCTCCTACTATTCGGAGATATGGACTGTGCTGGTCGCCAACTGAAATGCCCCTGCTCGCCAAAACATGAAATGGCTTCTCCCACTGTTGACGCTCTGCCTTCTGGCGCCGAGCATCCTGGCCGTGCCGCAGCCTGACCGACCCGACAAGGAAATCCTGAAAAACCCGCGTTTCCAGGAACGCGATGCCCAGGGGCAACCCAAAGGGTGGCGGCCGCGCGCCGTCTCCCTGGATCTCGGTCATGATGGCGCGGACGTGACACTGCGCGGGGCCAACGGCAAGGGTGGCCTCATCTACCATTTCCTCACTCCCCCTTTGGGGCGGATGACCGCCGTCAACTGCGAGGTCTCCGCACAGGGCGGCTGGCGTTCCTACGTCGAATGGTACGAGGGGAAGGAGTACTGCCGCACCAGCGCCGAATGGCGCGGAGCCACCGACGGCTGGAGTCCGCTTCAACTGGTTTTCCAGCCCAAGGCCCCCTATCGCAACTGCATCGTGGTTTTCGCCACGCAATCCGGTGCGCCGCTCTCCATCAGGGGACTCCAGGCCAAACTCCACG
>JAFRLP010000006.1 GCA_017431185.1 Victivallales bacterium
GCCCCATCGTCAGCTCCCTCGCCGGGTCCAGCGACATGTAGTAGGCGGCCAGTGCCAGCGCATCCTCGGCCTCGTCGCCCCAAGCCCGAGCGGCCAGCCCCCTTGCATGGCTGCGGACCGCGCCGTCAGGGCCGAACATGGCCAGCCGGTCCTCTCCCATGATGGACCGCAGCGCGTCGCGCGTCGTCGGCCTTCCGACGACGCCCCATCCAGGACGCGGAGCCGCCATGTTACCGACGGGCAGGAACGGGTTGTCGGACGCAATGGTCCGCAGCAGTTCGTCACTCATCTTCTTCCTTGGCCTCCCTTCACTTGCGGAATATTCAGGTCATAGCGGTGCAGATTGGCCGTAGTCAAACCCATCCATGCGTCCAGCTCTTCTCCGACACTCAGGGTGTTGATCGCTCTTTTCAGCTGTTCGCCGTAGGCCCGCATCTCCTCCTCCGTGGCCTTCGGATGGCGCTCCAGCCATTCCACCACCGTCGCGCACCAGAACTTGCGGGTATCCGCCGCCCGTCTGCCGTCCTCGTCTGCCCCGTGGAAATATTTGTCTTTCTGTTCGTTCATGTAGGCATCGTAGGCATCCACCAGCTGTTTGTCTTCGCGCCAGGTGCCGGCCACCTCGCCGAACCTGGCGTCGAGACTCTTCCTGAGGGCCTCCGCTTCTTTAGGAGAATAAGGATAGATTCCCTGAGCTATTTCCAGGCACAAATTATTATACAGCACACTTCGCCTCTGCGGATCATTCGGCAGGTCCATGCTGTTGATCGTGAAACGCAGGTTGACCACGGCCTTCTCCAGATCGCTTTTCCGCGTTTCCGTCTGATATCTATCCCATCTGGCATCCGCATCGGCGACCAGGCGTAAGGCGTCTTCCTTGGACATCCACCCCGCATCCACCCATTTTCTCACGTCCGCCGCCGTCGGGCCTACACGCAACTCGGCATTCAGATCCCGCAGCTCCCGTTCGAGCTCCTGGCGTTGCCTACTCCCCTGAGGCAGTTGATTGAGCCTGCCTTCGGTCTCTACAATATCCTGCAGGATTCTGAAGGTTGAGTCAGGCAGGTGCTGATCATCCTTGACCCATCTCGCGCTGTAACGATCTCGTATGTTGCCTTTTAGCCATTCCAGATATTCATCGTCGCCGAGGCGCATTTCATAGAAATAACGGACGGACGTTGCTAAATTCTGCTGTCGCCTGGCCACTTCAACATCTCTTCCATGCCGCTCCTGCTTAAGCTGTAACTCCTGGCTTTCCAGAATGCGAATTCTCCGGACCTTCTCCTTGTCGTCGAGCCGCGAATCCTCCTGTGTCTGCCGGATCGCCGCCGCCACCTCGTCCTCATTCTGGAAGGGACGCAGGACGATGGATGCGTCGAACGCCTCGTTGTCCTTTTTCGCCCGCCAGGCCCGCTCCATGGCAACAAGGCCGTCATATTCCTTCTGGGTAATCCTGCCATCGTGTAACGCATAATCGAATTGATTCAGGTCGAACGACTCGCCGCTGGCGGAGACGGTGGTGAACTCATCCGCCAGCTCCTTCGCGGTCTTGAGAACCAGCGCCTCGCCGTGCCTCGCCAGCTTCTCGCGGTCCTCCGCCGTGAGTCCGGGCACATCCTTCGTCCAGGTGCCGTCTTCGTTTTTCTCCAGGTATTCCGCCGCGCGGGCGGGGTTTGCCTTGACATCGTCCAGGGCGGCGGCGAAGGCCTCGCGGTGCCTGATGTCGGCCAGCATGGCCTCGCCCTTCTCCGTGGTGTACACGCCCTGTTCCACCGCCACGCGGACGGTCTCCTGCGCGCCATCCCAGTCGTTGGCGGCCACCTGGCTCTGCACGGAGAGCGCGGCCTGCCCCGAGAGCGCGGTCACCCTCGCCTGGTACTGCAATTTTTCGGTGTCGTTCCCCCAGCGGGACGCCTGCCCCACC
>JAFRLP010000091.1 GCA_017431185.1 Victivallales bacterium
CTATAATCATCCCGACTCATATATTTAAAAACCCAATCCGTAGTTTTCATCTCTTCATTGTAAGCCAAGTCGAGCAATGCCAATATTTGAGGGGTTTTCTCAAAAGGCACTCCCACCCCCAACTCCGATAACTTCAATGTCATATACTGCACAAAGCATCTGCAATATTCTTTCAATTTTTCCTCTGACAACGGCCCGTCGATGGTCACCTTGACCTTCCCAAAGCCATAGGGCTTCGCCATTCCCAGGCTATGCCAATAATATTTGTCGTTCTTGAACTGGAGACACCAAATCAACGCCCCCAGTTCAATCTTCCGCAGATTGTGGTAACGCACCTTGGCATGGAACTTCGTGCCGCTTGGCAAAGGACGGAAGGTGATGTCCATGTTCCGGTTCTGCTCCTCTGTTTCAGTTCTTTGGAATTTATTGTCATTCAGCACTGGATACCGCTTCCACCCGCGAAGCTTCGCATCCCTGTGCAGCCACGTCTTGTAGTTTTTCTTGTCAATCTGCCCGGAGTTGCCACCCGGCTGCTGAAGATACGCCGGATAGAAACTCGGGCGTGGCGTACCCAACACCAGGGTCTCTGACGGCTCTGGTGTTACCTCCCCCTCGGCCATCGCCGTCCCAAACTGCACCCGGCCACGCAACGCCCCCCACGGTTTCGCGTACCCAAACATCAAATCCGCCAAGTCAGGCTGAAACTCTTCCTTCTTCATCGGAAAATGAAGACAAGATGAATTCCGCGCCGCCTCGCCAACTGAACGTTCTCCTGCAAACCGAAACATCTTGGTCAGGCCAAAACGCAATTTCGCCCGGTCAGTCTTATGCTGATAACCCACATAAAACACCGGAATCATCCCGGCAAAATTCTCCTCACGAATTCTTTTAAGTCTTTTTCCATCAAGCCAATTGAGCCAGTCCTGCGCATTCGTCTGTTTCTGGTTTGCGTCATGGCAAAACAGAAAATCATCCCGGTTGGCGTGACGAACGCTTTCTTCCCGCTCGTCATCCTCGGTTTGCGGAGTGTCCACAAAGAAGAACTTGCGCCTGCCCCCAAAGAGGTTGTCCTCGCCGTCACACTCCACGGATTCCGAATCATCCCCGTAGAAGAAGAACTCGTGATATTTCAAGCCTTTTCTACCAGCCACATAATCCTGTGGCTGGCCTGTAAAGACCAGCCAGCCCTTGACCTGCTTCCCAGGAAAATGCGCCTCCCGGTGCGCCGGTATCTTCTCCGCCTTATTCAACGGCACATCCTCCACATCCGCCGTCTGCTTCAGCGAGCCTTTCTTCTCCATGAAAGCCAAATACTTGTCGGCGGCCGACTGCCGCTTGTTGCCAAAATCCCTCCCCAGCCCCAGATTGCCTGCCTCTCCAGGGCGATCCCATTCCGCATATTTGCATGGGAAAATACGCCAGTTGTCATAATCACTGATATCCAGCCATCCCGCTTTCACCACTGAATCCCAACCGACCGTGAATTTTCCGCGGTACATCTCGGAATTCAGGTCGCGAACGGCATAGCGCTTGTTGGCGATGTGCTGCATTTTGCCAAACGACGCAATCTCCAGGACATTGCGCATCATCCCCTTCAGCGACGTGCCGGGAATGCAATACCTACCCGACGCATCATGGAAAAAATCCTGCACCAGCTGATTGTCACGCCTTTTTTCCTCGCTCCCTTCCCTGATGAAAATCGGCGACATTGCCTCGATTGTGATATCCAGTTCGCCATCCTCATGGTCGCTGAACGGGATGTCCTGAGACACCATCTCTCCCCAGTCAGGAATCACTACCGTGTCCGACAACGGTACAAAATGGTAGGGTCCATGAATGTCAGAAACATTATTATCGCTGCCCATTTGCCTCACTCTCCTTCTACAAAACCAATGAACGCATTCCACGCAGGGCGCAGAGTCGGGAAAAGCGCACCCGCCTCCTGATTTTCCTCAAACCGCGTGTAGAAACGCAGTCTCCGCCCGCCCAAGGCCATCTGCTCATACACCAGAAATTTGTCCGCCATGCCAGTCTGGGACGGCGGCGCGGCATCCCACTCCACTTCATTCCATACCCAGAAGTCATTGAATTGCCGAATGGAGACACTACGGCTCCCCGGCACATACAACGCCGCCTCGTAGAGAAAACGCGGCAGAGAAGGCAATTCAGGCAGCGGCTCCGACTTGGAGTCCACGTAAATCGGCATCTCCGAGTCCGAAAACCGCACAAAGCCCTCCACCACCAGCGGACGCAACGCAGCCAGGTGCGCGCGCAAACCCTCCGCATCCAGTTTTTCCGTATGAAACATCGGTATGCTCATGCCTGCAATCCTCCTTTCATGTTGCCCAGTCCGCGCATGGTGCCGCCGCCGAGCGGCAGCCGTCCCTCCACCAAGTCCTTCAAAGCCAGGTCAAAGGCCTGGCGGTATTCTGGATGCTGCAGGTCATCCTCCGAAGGCAGAATGGTGACCTCAAACTCGAAATCACCGCCGGCAATCACCTGCTCGGTGAACAGCGCCCCCTCCAGCGCACCGCCTGTGAAACGGTCAATCATCACATGGTTGAACGTCTGCGGTTCAGGGGACTCCAGATACAGATCCGAAAGCATCACCCGCCCGACTCTCCCCTCCTTGGCATCCGCGTCTCCCTTGGCATACCCAAACAGCGACCGCACCGCCGGGTTCGGCTGTTCACGCTCCTCCTTGGAAAGACGATCCGCAAAACGCTCTGTCAGAATGTTGTGGTGGTAGGCAGTCCGATGCGCCAACGCACCCTTCACGGATGTCGCAGGCAACAGAACCTGCATCGGAAAATCAGGTTTTCCGTCCTTCCAGACCACTCGTGCCTCCCGCTTGGGGCGGATGTCCAGGTCGTACAGCCCCGTCCCGTCCGAAACCAGCCAGAACTTTTCCGGGGAAAGCCGATAATGGAGCGTCTCCATGCCCTGTGGCCTTTCCTGTGGCAGAGCCAGCTCCGGCTCCCCCGTCGGTTCCGCCAGACTGGCGGGACGCCGCAGGTACGCCTCCCGCTGCTCTGACACGGCCAAGTCATACTCCCCGCCAGTCACCTTCAGCAACTGAATGCGACCGAAACCATCTCGCGTGCCTCCCCCCAGGCGCATCCACGGACTGGCAAACAACTTCACCAGCGTGTCCGCCTGACGGCGCGCCACCGCCGTATCCGTGCCCAGAACAGTCAGCTCCACCAGAAAGCGGACGCCCGCCATGAGAACCGTGCGGTCAAACTTGCCCCCCTTGCGGGCACTGCCGCTCTGGTCAAGGGCGCAATGGTCACGCCGCATCAACTGCGAAATCCGCACCAGGTATTCGGATGGTTCGCTGGCCAGCAGGCCATCAACAACCCTCTGCCTCTCATCCAGCACCAGCGCATCGCTTACCAGCAAACAGGAGCCACTCCCATCCTTGTCACCAGAGCTGCCGAACAGCGACTCCACTTCAGAGGCAACTGGGTACAGATGACGCAACACCCCCGTGATGGAGGTCGCGTTGATGGACGGCAGCCCATTCACGTCCAACTGGATCGGCATGTCCTGCGTCGGGTCGGACTCGCCAGACCCAGCGTGCAGCGCCGAAGCCGTCTCAAACATCAATCGTCGGAAGGAAAACACAGTTTTCATGGTCTATCGCAGCTCCTTCTTAATCGTTTCCTTGGCCAGCTTGGCGGTCAGCACCTCCAGAAACGCCAGCGCATGACGTTCGCTCCTGAACTCACGCTGCGCCTCCTCCAGCACCGACTTGAAATCTTCCACCAGCGGCTTTCCTTTAACCTGCAGCTTCTTCCATCGCTGCGCCGCTTTGCCATGACGCAGAAAACCAGGATTGTTGGGACGGGACACCCGATTGTTCTTGATGATGTCCACATAATCTATCTCCGACTGACGGCTCTTGAACCCCTCGTCCTCCTTGAACAGATAGTCCATGACACCGTCATAGTTTCCCAACGCCACCACGGCAGCCCGAATGGCACCCCACTGGCTCGCCGATATCTTCCGATATTCAGGACGGGACGTCACGAGCGCCCCCACCTTCTGGTAAATGCGCCGCTCCATCTCGCTCTCCCGGCAACGGAGTTTCAGGTAGTCCAGCAGTCCCTGGTCTGTCGGCAGACCATCCGCGCGGGAAGACTCCCGAACCTTCGACTCCTCCAATCGCTCCGCCTCCAGAAACACTGGATTGACCAGCGCCTGCCCCAGTCCTTCGCTCAAGTACAGGCCGACACCCTTGGCAAGCCTCGCCTCATCTGGCGGAGTCTCCGAGCGGACGGCCAGCACGCTGCCTGGTAAAATCACCTGGCGCATCGCATCCCTGGATTTGCGGACCCCATTCCAGGGCGCGTATGCCCCGATGCGAATATGCGAATGCCGTTCATCAATTCGGGCGTCAGCCGCAAAGCCCAGCTCGGAGACCGTCGGAGTCGTCGCGAACTCCCCATTCCCGTCCAGAAACGCCCAAGGGGAGGCGGCATACAGCAGGTACACTCCGTGGTTCTCGCTCATCCTCTCCACCTTTGGCAGCGGGGAACGCTCCAGCAGCTCAATCTCCACCGCCCCATACTGTGCCGTGCGCGAACGTCCGATCTGATGCCGCCCCACCAGCGATGACACCAGCCGTCCCACCGCCGCATCGCTCACCGACGCGGAGACCCGCACCGCAAAATGCCAGTCGCTTCCCGCTGGCAGCGCCGTGTAGCCGTACATCTGTGCATCCTCCGAACGCCGTCTCTCCGAGTCATAGGCGCTCTTCAGGGAAAACGACACTGGTTTCCCCCGCCACAATGACGCAGCCTCCCCAGGCACGAAGAACCCTCCCCGAACCTGCTTGGGCTGCTTCTCCTTCTGCACCTTCTCGCGCGCCTCCGGCGTGCCGTAAATCACCGTCCCGCCTTTCAGGGAGGCGTTCTTTGCGACATGCCAGTTGGCGGGACAGGGAAGCGTGCCGCGCTTCTGCCCGTCCATCGGGTATCCGAAGCCAAACTGCACGGCCCCGCTGTGGAAGACGGCAAAGGCCTCTTCACCATACTCCTGGTAGTTGCGCGCCGCTATCCCCAGCCAGTTCGCCCCTGGAATGTACTCCAGCACACCCAGCTGCCCCTGCGTGGCGGCACTGCGGTTCAGCACCACCGGCGACAGAAAATGACAACGAAAATGGAACACCCCATCGGCGGGACGGCTGGCCACCGCAGCTGGCTGCTGGCGCGTCTGGGCGCAGCCCCCCTTCCGTTCGTTCAACCTGCACCGTCCGAATCCACGGCTGCGCTGCACACCCAGCTGTTTCACGTAGCCCAGACAGTGCGCCAGGGCCGCCCGTTCCTCCTCCGACAACCCGTCCACGCATCCATACAGTTTCATCGGCACCGCATACTCGCCACGGCGTAGCGCTCCATCCTCCGTCTGCCCATGGTCATCCAACTTCGAGAAATAGCGGCCAATCAGCAGTTCCTGCTGCAGTTGCGGCGCCTCTCGCAGAGTCTGACGTGTCTCCATCGGCAGTTCGGCATTCGAGAAATGGGCATGTCCCTCCGTCGAGTCTCCGCTCTCGCCGTCAAGACGGCGGCTCGGAGTCCCGAATACCTGCGCCACCATCGCGGCATCCCAGCCAGTCGCCTCCGCGGCCTCCCG
Source organism: Victivallales bacterium (assembly GCA_017431185.1). The sequence goes on from JAFRLP010000091.1 coordinate 5,638, forward strand.
CAACAGACCCTTGATGGTCTTGCCAGGCACAAACGGCAACCCGCCCTCATCCAGCAGGGGACGGTAGTCCGCATCCTCCCCTCCCCCCATGCCAGAACCGCAATGCCACGGGGAAAAGAACTCCAGTTGATAGTGCAATTCGCTCATCGTATTGTTACTCCCGTCTTTGTTCTGTCAATTGTTTTTGCCGTTGTCCGCGAATTTTGCCGCCAGCAGCAAGTCCATCAGCGGCGAACATTTCCTGTCCCGTCCAAGGACACAAAGGTCTTTCAACGGCCTGTCCGCTGAACAATCGCCCAACTGCGCCAGCCCGCGCTTCAGACTCGCCAGGCACTTCTGCTCTTTGGCCACCTGCTCCAGCCTGTCCATCAGCAGGTTCGCAGCCTCCTGGGACACATGCAGTTCATGAATCACCCGCCGCAATCCACTCTCCAGGGGCGAGCCACCCTCCCCTTGCAGGCAACGCGCACACCCCAGCAGTGAGTCCAGCGCGGGCAGTCCCGTGCCATCCTGCGTCGCGTAAGGTCCAAAGACCTGCGACACCTCCCCAGTCTGAAGCTCCCGCTCCGCAAGCTCCTCAAAAGTGGCGTCCACAAAACCTCCCAGTTCCCGCGCAAACATCAGGCACGAGGGCACCATCGCCCCCTCTGCCAGGCCTTTCTTCGCAATCTTCTTGGCCTGACCGCACAGCATTTCCGCCAAATGCACCCCGTAGTGGAAGGGGTAGCTCGCCTTCACAAACGCCACCCCCGCACATGCGCTCAACCGACCCAATGTCGCCTCCCGTTCCGCCGCCTCTTCCTCGAAGAACTTCAGATAGTCATGCGTAAACTCCAGGGCATGCTCCGCACTGCAAACCACCGTCAAGTCATCTCCACCCAGAATGATGGGACGGAAACGAATCTTCCCCTCCCCTGCAAAATGCGCTTCGTATGCCCTGACCGCAGCCGCCCGCGTCACCTCGTCCAGCTTCAGCGAGAACTCCCGCCATTTCGCCCCGTACGACTCGCCTGCCCCCGAGGCCAGCCTCATCAACGCCTGGCCAATCGAATTGCCGTCCGAGTGGATTACCGCCAGATAGCTGTCAGGGGCCGCGATTTTCTCCGCGTCCGCAGGAAATTCCCGTTCCGAAAAGATGCGGCACAGGCTCTTCCAGTGTGGCTTCACATGCTCGCGCTTCGCCGCACTTTCCGGATCCATCAACAAGCCGTCTTTCACCTCGGAGGCAGGACGGCCACTCAGCGGCGCCTTCAGCGTGACGCTCCAGTCCTTGTACGGCGACGCAGACGGCAACGCCTCGCGCAGCTGCCGTGTCAGCTCTTCCGCCTCCGCCATGCCCGGCAGTTCGCCCTCGATTTCCACCACCCCCTGCACCAGTTCCAGACCAGGCGCCAGCCGCATCACCTCCTTCGGGAAATGCAGCATCAATTTCCGGGCACTCTCCTCCGTCAGCACGACCGCACGGATGTTTCCCGCCGCACCAATGATGACCTCCTTCTCAATTCCATGACGCTGGCAAAAATCCTCGAAAAAACCACTGCACACATGCTGAACCAGCTCACTCGCCCCAGCAATCTCCTGAAGCTTGCTGGAATTGAAGATGTAGCTCTGAATCCGCTTGGCATTCGCACCGTATAGATACCTGCTCATCGCTTGCTCCTTGCTCCTGAAAAAAAAACTCGCTTTACCTCTCTTCTTCTTTCACAAACTGCATCCGACACCAGCCACACCCGCCCTCGTTGAAATGCCCCACGTTGACATAGGGCAGATAGGCCAGCAATGGAAGGAACGGTTGGAAATCCCCGCGGTAGCGCATCTCGCCGACAAAACCGCCAATCCGCTGGACATGCAACGAACGCGTGCTCATCCGTTCCGCCGCCATCCGTCCCCCTGTCACCTTCAAATGCCCCACCTGCAACGCCCGTTCCTCCAGCTCCCTCCAGTCCAGACCGATGTCCAGCGTCCCGTCACCATACAGCGCGTCAAGCTCCCTCAGCCGAGCGGCCAAACGCAAAATCAAAGGCGCGAACGGCACCTCCTTCTCAAAACACTGCCGACGATAGGACAGACGATTGCACGGGGTCACAAACTGAACCGCCAAATCCCCGCCATCATACGCTGGCGCCTGCGGCTGCACCTCCCGAGACGACACCAGCAGGCATTGGCACTCCTGGCGATTCCCCCCAACTCCCATATTGGCCATGACCTCCATCACATAATGGAACAGACGCGCACATTCACCACCTCTGCCAAACAATGTCAAATCCAACAGAAAACTGCAATGGTCAGGACGACTGTACCATCCGCGCATCTGATAGTGACGCGCCACATCTTGATTCTGGACCTGCGGATAATTCCCATCATTTTCGGGCTTGAACAAATGCTTGTACAGCATGACCTGGCTGGACAAGTCTTCGACCCCGCTATCCCGTGCCAGAACCTGCGCCAGCGCATAACCAAACGCACCGCGCAGCGTCACCGACGGAATCAGGCGGTGAAACCGCAACGGTGACCGAGCGGAAAATTCGTAGCGCTGGATTTGCAACGTCAGCATCTCCCCTCACTCCCACGTCATCCGCAGCACCTGCCAGCGCACTATCCGAGATGCCTCCACCTCCTCCCCCACTGCCGGACGGTACCCCGCCTCGTACTCCCCTGACAACACCCAGCACTCCCGATACGATTGGCCGCCCAGGCTCGGATAACCATCCGCATCCAAAGTCACCGCTGGACGCGCCACCGACGGACGCAAATCATGCCCGCACACCGACTGCGCCGCCGCCAGCGTGTTCTCATGCCCCCAATACGACACCCAGCCCCCCTCCGCCAGGCGCGCCCGATACTCCTCCAGCCCACGCGGCTCTATCACCACCCGTCGGCGAACCAGCCCCAACGGAAAACTGTTGCCCGTCAAAAATCCCTGCCTCTTCCTGTCCTCCATGCAATACTCCTATTTTGCTCGTCTTTCACAACGACACGTTTGCTCCCAAACATTCCTCACTCTCCATACACCTTTCCCGACTCAAAATCCGTCATGTGCTCCGCCAACTGCCGGATC
>JAFRLP010000092.1 GCA_017431185.1 Victivallales bacterium
GGAGAAAATCCCCGACCAGACGAAGGAGCTGATTGACGGTCTGCTTCCATTTGACAACGACTACGCATGGGCCTGCAAGAAGATTCCGCAAATCTTCGGCTGGCTCCATGACATCGAGAATCCAGAATACAAATCGGAGGCAATCGACAACTTCAGAAAAGTCAAGGGGATACAGGTGCTGCGAGAACTGCTGCTGCCCGTATTTCGGGCGGGATTCATCTACGCGGAGAAAATCCGCGCTGAAAAGGAATACGACTTCACCAGGTTCGATGAGGAAAGCATGACATAGGCGATTTGTCCTGCGGTGCACCGAACCGCCGCAGGGCAGACTGGTGATTACCTACGGGGAACGCCGCTCCTCGCTCCGCGCACCAGATTTTGAAATGCGGAGATGCGAACTACTCGGCCAGGCGGGTTGCGTCAGCGGCGGCCTGGCATCCCCAGCCGGGGAAATCAATTTTGTTGATGGGGTCCCCGGCGGGGGATTTTTCGAAAACAGCGCGGAGGATAGGCATGAATGCACGGACGAAAATGTTGAAAGAGCGGGTGCAATGCACCATGCGAGCCTGGCAGACGGACGGCTCTGCGCTGCGGGATGCGCTGGAGTCGGGGATGAGAGAGTGCGGCGATGACCTGCTGACGTACTCGGCGCTGGGGAAGTGCCTGGCGGGGCTGGATGAAATCATGGGGCGCGTGATGGGCGTGTCCGCCGTCCTCTGCGTTTTGCATACAGCGGAGAAAACAAAGGAGCCTTGAGATGGATGATAATTTGAAATTGAATGATGTGTTGGCGGAGAAGGCGGGCGAGGCCATTCCCGACTCCTACCCCTGGCCGTTTGCGATGGAAGACAAAGAATAAAGATGGACTCCCTGACCAGACTTGAACTTGACTGCCGGATTCTGGCGGCGATCATCCACCGGCCTGCGACAGCGGCGACGGCCTTCCACCACATCACGAAGGACTTGTGGTTGTCCGCCTGCTCATTCTCCGAGCACCGCTGCCGGATTGTCGCCGACGCCGCCTGGACGTGCTGGTCCGGCAACCTGGACACCAGCGCCGCAAACATACGGCGGGCGGCCAAGTCCCCCGAAATCGGCGAGGCAATCCAGTGGCTCCTGGGTTCCTGCCCGCCGGAGGATGTGAAGTCGCTGGACCGCCTGGCCAGGGAGGTCGCCGCGCTCATACGGAGGGACGAACTGATTGTCACGCTCCGTTCAGGGGAGAAGATTCTGGCCGATGACGGGGATGTGCAGCAGCAGATTGCCCAGGTCCAGCAGATGGTCGCCGCTGGCGGCGGCAGCAACCTGAATATCGTGGCGGCCAGGGAGGGAGTCGATGGTGTGCTGCAGGAGTACTCGGACAGGAAACACCGCCAGGGCGCTCCGCTGGGCGTGCCAACCGGGCTGTGGGAAATCGACAAGACCCTGGGCGGACTCGCGCCCAGAGCCGTGACCATCCTGGGCGCCAGACCTTCGCAGGGCAAGACGGCAATCGCATCCTGCATCGCGCTGGAGGGGCTCCGCCAGGGGCATCCCTGCATCTTCTTCAGCCACGAAATGGCGGCGAGCGACATCCTGCAGCGCATGGCCTGCCAGTCGCAGGGCCTGTCTTTCACGCATCTCCGCTGCGGGCGGCTATCCGCGCAGGGGGAGCGCAAACTGGCCATGGCGACGGACATGCTCCGCCGTGCGCCGCTGCACATCGTCGACACGGGAGGACCGTCGCCTCTGGAGTGCCGCAACACGGCGCTATACCTGCTGGCCCGCCAGAACCTGTCGGTCCCGCCGCTGATAGTGGTGGACTACATACAACTGGAGCATCTCCGGGGCACCCGCCTGAACCGCGCGGAGGAACTCACGGAGATATCGGCGGCGTGGTGCGAAACAGCCAAGATCACGGGTGCGGCCTGCCTCATCCTGGCCCAACTCAACCGCCAGGCCGATGGCAGCCAGCCCAGGATGTCCCAACTCCGCGAGTCGGGTGCCCTGGAACAGGACGCGAACACCGTCATGCTGCTGTGGCGGCCTGCGAAGGACCGACCGCAGGACGACGATTGCCAGCCCACGCCTGGAGTGCGCAACAAGGCGGGCGTGAACTGGGCGGTGCTGTCCGTCGCCAAGTCGCGCAACTCCGACCTGTGCGAGCAGGAACTGCACTGGGATGGCTACTGCATGAGGTACCGCGCCTGGGATGACACGACTGACCAGCATCTCTCCCGCAGCGACGCCAGAATCGCCGAGGCAAACCAAATCCTGTCGGACATCATTGCCGAGCAGCCGCAGGATATCAACTACTGACCCAAGCAAGGAGACACCAACACCATGCCACTGATCACCAACGCAGACGAAATCAAGAGAGCCGCCGAAATCGCCGACGTAATCGGGCGGCGCATCGTTCTCAAGCCGTCTCACGGCCATCTGGAGGGTTCCTGCCCCTTCCACTCCAGCAGGTCGGGGCGCAGTTTCCACGTCAACCCGGCAAAGCAGTCGTGGTACTGCTGGGGATGCCGGAAGGGCGGCACCGCCGTCTCCTTCCTGATGGACTTCGAGCATCTCGACTATCCTGGTGCGCTGGAACTGCTGGCCGCCGAATGCGGCATCGCCGTGGAGTACGCCAGCGGAGGGCCGGTGCCGGACGGACAGCATCACGCACCACCGCGCCAGATGTTGCAGGAGGCGGTCTACAGGGCCTGCCACTGGTACGAGAGCCAACTACGCGCGTCCAGCGGAAAGGCGGCCATGGAATACGCAGCAGCCAGGGGACTGAAACCGGCCATCCTGGAGAAATACAACATCGGCTACGCGCATGGGGCAACCGTATCCGAATCGGCGGACACAGCATTGCTGGAGGCGGCCGGAATCCTCCACCGCACCGGCGACGGACGGCTCGTTGACCGGCTCGCTGGTAGGCTAGTCATCCCGCTCTGCGACACGGGCGGACGGCCGGTGGCGTTCACGGGCCGCCTCATTTCCTCCGCCGACGCGCCGAAATACGTCAACACCCCGGAGACTCCGCTTTTCCACAAGGGCAGGCTGCTGTTCGGCTACCACCATGCCCACGACATGCTCCGCAGCCGCCTGCGTCGGCGCATCGTGTACATCATCGAGGGCCAGTTGAAATGCATCGCCATGCTGGAGGCTGGCTACCCGTGCGTAGCGGCTGGCGGCACGGCGTTCACGCCCTCCCAGGTCGCCCTCGTCTCGCACCTGGCGGACAAGGCGGTGATTGTGCCGGACCCAGATGAGGCGGGCGAAAAGGCCGCGGTCGAGATTGCATCCGCCCTGCGCTCCGCAGGTCTGGAGGCCGCCATCGGACTGCTGGACAGGTCTGCCAACAACCTCAAGGACCCAGATGATTTCATGGCACGTGGCCTGGACATAAAGGTTGATGAATTCCCCGTCGTCGCCTGGCTCTATCGACGCATTGCGAACGACCGTGTGCAGACGGTGGAGGAGGCGGCGCGTGTATGCCGGGAGGTCGTGCCGTTCATCCGCGCCAATCCCATGCCTGCGGTGGTGGAATTGGAACTCCGCCAGTTATCCAAACTTTCCGGCCTGCCGGTCGCCGCGCTCGAACCGGCGCAGAACCCGCAGGTGCCGATGATGCCGCCACGGCAGCCACAGCAGGAACAGCAGGAAGGAGTTGCCATTTCCACCGCCATGACCTCGGACAGGATGCTGATCGCGCAGTGCCTCCAGGTCGGGCCGCAGAACAACCCGGACTGGCCAGCCTACCTCCCCATATTGGAACTGCCGCCGTTCTGCTATACGGCCATCAAGGATTTGCTGTGGACATTCCGCTACTCCGTGATGCATGGAGTAAGCGTAGCGGACGCGCTGGCCATGACCGTCCCGGCTGACCGGCTTCCCTACTACCAATATTGGTTGTCTGTCGACATCGGCGACCCGCCGACCCAGGAGACTGCCGCCCAGTTGGCGGCGGAACTGGTGCAGGAGGGACGTGACCGCCTTTCCGTTTCGGCGGCGCAATCCGGCGCCGTCGATCTCGCCCAAACCATTCAAGCATGGAGATGAGAACAATGCAGCCATTCCCGATCAAGTTGATCATGCAGGGGGATTTCCCCCGCATCAGCAAGGCCTACACCCTGCTGCTGAACAACCACGTCCCCGCCTTCGTGTCGGAGACCAGGCCAGTGTCCCGGCCTCCCGAATTCCTGCTCTACACCCAGCCTTATACGGAGATGAAAGCCCTCCAAATTCTCGGACTAGTAAGAAAATGAAGAACTTTGTCGCCCTACGAACCGCCGCCGGATTCCCTGGCAGGGAGGAATTCGCAGTCCACGCCGGCATTTCCCTGCGCTCCGTGACCGACTACGACCACGACCATCGCGAACCGCCGCTTTGCCTCGTTCTGTACCTCCGCCTGCTGGCCAACGGCTGCCAGTACTGCCCCATGCGCCAGCGAGCGAACATCATCCATCCAGGAGAGCACATCCTCACACAACAACCATAGGAGGCACGAACATGCCAGCCAACAAATTCACCATGAAGGCCGTCGATGCCATTCTTGAGGCCGACCTCGGAGTAAGCACCTGCGTCCGCACCGCAGTGGCCAAACTCATCGGGCGCGACCCGGACACATCCTGCGGAGAGACAGAAGCGGCGCGAATCCTGGAAATCTCCGACTCGACGCTGTACAACTGGCGGAAAGGCCGCTGGACAAAGCAGCCGCATCCGTTCTTTTTCCACACCTGGCAGACCCCTGCCGGAGAGGCACGGTACGACATCGACCAACTGCGGGCATACGCCGCATTGCGCCGCACCAGGTCCACCCCCGCGAACCCGCAGCCTGAAATCACTGCGGAGGAGACGGCGCGATTCCAGGAATTCATCATCGACAAGCGATAATGGAAATCTTCGACTACAACGAATCCATGGTTCGCGCGGCAAGCCGTTTCCCAGAGAAACGGCTCCCGAAAGACGCGCTCGCGCTCACCATCCAGGTCACACTGACCATGACCGACCTGGAGGTGCTGCGGTTCGTCGCCGACCATGCCACCCTGGAGAATCATGTCCGACGGGCACTGCGGGAGATAGCATCAGGGCATGGCCAATAGCCATGCAAAAAAAACAACAGGAGACACCACCCATGGCATATCTGTTCAAGCCCTACAACACGAAACACTGGTACATCTGCTGGACGACCCGCGCACCTGGCCAGCCGACCGTCTGGCATCGCCGGACCACCGGCTGCACCAACCGCGAGGAGGCAGAGGAAATCCTTCGCCAGTTCCGCGCAGCGCAGGAGGGACGGCTCCGGCGGGACACAATCGCAAGCCTCCTGGCGTCCGCGACAGGCGAAAATTACCTTGTCGAGGTGGAACTGACCGACCTTTGGGACTGGTATGGCCGCCACTGCGACCTCACGGGAGCGGCAAAGCAGCAGCGAGACAGGCAGAACAAACTAAACGCCTTCATCGCCTGGTGCCAGAAGGCGCATCCCGAAATTCGCCGTGTGCAGGAGATCACCCTGCGAATCGCCGCCGAATACTGGCAGAGCCTGGCCAACGACGGCGCCGCGCCCTCCACGCGAAACAACCACCTGTCCGCACTCAACACCATCTGGAGCGCGATCCATGCCCCAATGGAACTGCCCGGAAACCCCTGGAGCGCCATCGAGCGCGACAGGGGAGGCAGCATTTCCTACCGACCGTTCACGCCCGCCGAACTCCAGGCATTGCGCACGACGGCAGCGCTGTTCCCGTCCACGTTGACGGAGCCAGGTTTCTGGGCGGCGGCCATCGAGATGGGCTATTACACAGGCCTGCGCCTGGGGGATATCGCCACGCTTGATTTCTCCGAACTCCGGCGCGACGAGGATTTCCTGATTCTCATTCCCAACAAGACAAGGCGCTGGGGAGACGACCGAGTGGCCGTCCATAGCCTTTCACTCCCCTGGGTGCGGCTTCTGCCGGAGGGAGAGACCGGCCCCGTCTGGCCGCGCGCATCGGCCGCATACAGTTCCCTGCAACTGTCGTCTGAATTCACCGCATTGGCCAAGGCCGCCGGAATCCAACTTGACAGGGAGCCGGAGGAAGGCGAGCGCAGAAACAAGGTCGTTCGCCTCAAATGCTTCCACTCGCTGCGCCATACCTTTGCCACGGACGCCTTGAGACGGGGAATGTCCGAGGCCGACCTGCGCGACCAGGGCAACTGGTCAGGGACGGAAGTCATCCACGGGCATTACAACCATGCAAAACTGGAACTGGCCAAGAAGGCGGCCAGAAAGATCGCCAGAGCCATGCTGTCCACAGAGCCTGAAAAATCCTAAAAATGCAAATAAACGGGTCGATGTGGATTAAAAACGCAAATTGTTACAGTTTTGTTACAGGTTTTCCAGCATTGGAAAGATGGTACTCAACTTTGATTCAATTTCATAAGTCTATAACTAAAGCCAATTTAAGCAATTAAAAAAATGGCGGAGAGACAGGGATTCGAACCCTGGGTAGGCAAAAGCCTACAACGGTTTTCGAAACCGTCGCCTTCGGCCACTCAGCCATCTCTCCGCAAAACCAATACTGGCGGGCATAGAATGCAGGGAGGGGAACCCTGGCCACTGCAAGCCACCAGTTATTTCATATAATATGCCATTTCCTGTAGGAAAAGCAAGCGGGTTGGTGGAAAAAAACTCCTGGCAAAGCGTTTTTCCACGAGGGGACACACAAGCCTTCGTCACTTGGAACGGAAAAGCAGGGAGGTTCCAAACAACTTTCCCCGAAAATAGTATTCAAGAGCAATCTTCTTTTGAACCTGGTCAAAGTAGTTGGCTGGTATAGGCACAGTCACAAACATGGCGTTGTCACTGGGCGAGAGAGCGGGCTTCAACGTCCCATCCGAAACCTTGACGGAAAAGTCAGGCAAAAGCGCTGTCCAGTTCTCCTTGCGTTGAAGTCCCACAGGCACAGTCTCCTCCAAGGCAGCCACCGGCAACACAGTGACCGTATTCATTGGGAAAAGAGCGGTAGAGAGGCTCTTTTTTCGGTGATATGCCTCATGCCTGGTGGACTTATGCTTCCCTGGAATGACTTTGGTGACAAACAGAAACGGCTCCGAAATCGGCTGCCTGTCACTCTGGAGAGCGAACTGGGTGGCCTCCACCTCGAACAGGTAATCCACAACCACGCCCGTGACGGCCACCTCCACCTCCCCTGAAAATCCATCCTTCTCCAGCGCCAAACGGAAAATCTCCTTGAATGGTCCTCTGGGCATCGGGACATTTTTAGGCGCGACCTCCAATTGGAAAACACCCGGTTCAGCCTGGGAGAGCTTTGTCTGAAGCAATCCAGACTCCTTGGGAGGGTTCAACTTTATCTTATCGTCAGGCAAGAGCGAGCGAATGGTAAAAGTGCGTTTCCACGGAACGGTTCCCAGGAAGTTATCCAAAGCAATCACCTGGGCTGGCTCATAGTAGAATGCGGGTCGGGTCATGCCTGTGAAAATCACCGACAATGGCGCGTAGCCTTTTGCCTGGACAACCACCGCGCGCCTGAAGGAGCCAATCGGCAGATTTCTGCCATAAAAGGAGAGTTCAACCGTGCAGGTTTGCTTCGGGGCCAGAGTGAAGTTGGCTGGGGGATTCTTCAGCTGGATACACATGCAACCACTGCGTATCTCCCGCACCAGCACCTCTTTCTCCCCCGCGTTTGTCAGTTGAAAAGAGAGTTCCTTGATTTGCGTGGAATAGATGTTGACGTCAAGGAGGGAAGAGGCGTTCAGAACGGCAAGAGGGGAGGCTGGAAGCGAAAGCTCATCCGCCTCGCTCTCTTCGGCTTCGTGAGCCATCAGGGCAAACCAGGAAAGGCAAAGCAGTGCAGTCAGAATGCGACGGGAAAACATGGTTGACAGGAGAATTGGATTTTTTAGGAGGCGGCCATCCGTCCGCCGCATCATCTATTCGGCAGACCAGTGGAGCAGCACGGGTTCTCCTTCGTCGGGGGCGTCAGTGGCTTCATAGTCATTTCCGTCCCAGACGAAGAAAGTCACTCCTGACTGTTCAGGGCAGTCCTTGTCCCAGGTCACCATATTCCAGCCAAGACTCAAGTCTGGCTGCCAACTGTCGCCAGTCTGGATGCACAGCACCGTCAGCGAGGCGGTGCCATCGGGGGCAAACATCCAGTAGCTGCGTCCCCCCTCCAATTCATCGGTCAGAACCATTGAGTTGGTCAAGGGGTCAATGGTATAGCACGGCTGACTGGCGTCGAGCTGTGAGATGACGAGCAGGTCATGGGGAATGCCCAGCATTTTCCAGCCATGCGCAGTTCCCTGGGAAGGCGGAGCCGTAAATGCTCTCTCCTCAAGCAACATGGAGATGATGGAGACAAATGGGCTTTCCAGGGTCTGGTTCCTCAGGTCAAGCGCCTCAATGCGGTAGGCGGTTTCGGCGGGCAGCGTGACCTGGAAGGGGTTGGCGTGTCCAGTGCAGTCGATGAACCCCAAACGGCCATCGTCCTGTCGCCGATAGAGGACCTGGCGGCTGCCGGCATAGATGCTCCATGTGGCGGTTTCATCCTGCGACCGTTCCCAATAGACCTCAGGCGTTCCGGTGACGGCAACCACTCCAGGCAAGATGCGGATAGGATAGCCCATTCCATTCAGCGAATAGAATCCGTAGCCCACGGCCACCGCATCCGACGCGGTGCAGCAGGTTTCGGAGACAGGCGTGATGATGCCCTGGACAGAGACCTCGAACTCGTCCAGCAACGCCTGGTTCTCGCCAGTGAAGACGGTCATGGTTCCCGTGAACATGCCCTTGGAGCGGTCAATGGACAGCGCACCCATTTTGGCGGCCAGGAAACCCGCGGAGGCAACCGAGAATGTGTCTCCAGCCTCATTCTCCTGGAGGGTCAAGGGCGTGGGAGCCAGGGAGACCCCATTCTGGCCAGTGGTCATCGGCAGAGTGGCATAGAAGGTGTAGAAGCCAGGCGTGTCACTGAGCACGATGTCCTGAAGGCGGCGTGAGGGGTCGTAAAGCGAGCCGCACGGCTCGACAGTGTTTGTGAGTCCATCGGCATCCACCCAGGTGGAGGCGTAATCCGTGCAACCGGAGACCCAGGCGTCCGCCTCGTCCTTGCTGCGCCTGCTTTCGGGCACGATGAGCAGTTCACCTGAATAGAATCCAGTGTAACATTGGCTCTCCTCCTCCCAGTAAAGCGGCACATAGACGGTCATCACCCCCATGGAGGTCGTTGCATCATCATACAGGCAACAGGCAATGCCCGTGGCCTGGCTGCCGTCATAAAGCTGCATGTCGTAGCTGACCAGTCCATTGTCCTGGACGTCAAGAGTGAGCCAGCCCATGGAATCGCCAATCACGTCACCTTTTGGGCGCAGGGCCACATTGTATTGGCCTTTGTACTCGCTTCCAACCGTGGTCACGGGGTTCACGACAACATCATAGGAGTTGCCGAGGGCAGAGATAAAGGCGCCAGTCCCCGAGCCATCATTGGAGACAGCGAGGAGCAGTGTGCCGTTTTCCCCATAGCTGGCGGTCAGCGAGATGGTGTTGTCTTCGGGGGAATAGCCGGACCAGCCAGGCAAAGTGCAGGTCAGCGGCTTGGCTGCATCTGCGGTGACGACCATGATGTCCAGAGTGGAGTCGTCGTTTTTGCGGACAAACAGGGAGCCGTCCACCTGTCCGTCGGGGCTGTCGGAAAGATGGAGCGCGCCGGAGAAGGCGCTGGTCGCCAGCGCCTCGCTAGAGGGATTCTCGACCTTCACGGTAATGGGCAGGGAGGTGACTTTGTTGCCGGACGCGAGCCTCAGGGTGATTCTCTGCGCGTCCGTCGTGGTGGAAGTTGCCACGCCGGACAGCACGACTCCCCGACCATACTCCGTCTCAACGGAGTTTAGCGAGAGTCCTGAAGGCAGAGTTCCATTGAAGGAGAACGAGGCGTTGTCATCCGCATAATACGGAATCATCACTTCGGAGTGGAGCCCCTGATAGAGCGTGTATGCCGTCTGGACATTGGGCTGGAAGGTTGGCTGGGAGAGGATGTGAACAATGGTCTGAGATGGTTCGGAGACATAGTATTCATCGTCCTCGATTTCGGCAATCGTCACAGTGAAGGTGCGGTCATCCACACCTGTCCAAGAGGATGTGCCCTGATAGTCGAGGTCAATGAGGAACGTGGCGCTGTGCGAAGCCAAGGTCGGCCAGTCAACGGAGGCGTCCCCCTCTTCAATCCATTGGGCGACATCCTGGTTATCCGCGGCGACCTGCAATGTCAGCGGCAGCACGGCGTTCACATCGCGATAGGTGGTCATTTTGAGCGGAACAGGGACTGCCTTGGCCGTCTTATAGACATAGACGTCCGCGCTCCCCATGCTGATTTCCGGCAGGAGGTAGCGTTCAGTCCCCAGAAGGACAAACGCCTGCAAGGTGTTCAGGGAGTTGTTGAGCACAGACACGCACACCCAATGCTTGCCGGAGACTCCGGCGTCGGGCGGATAAAAGGCGGAGAAACCTTTGCTCAGGTCGGAGGCGGAGACATTGATGAGGCGCGTTGTCCCGTCCTCCGCATAGACTGAGATGGCGATGGTGGCTCCGGCGACTTCGGCGGGGTCTAGCGCGGAAAGGGTGAATTCCCAGCCGTAATCCTCGGTGACAGTGAAACTGCCCCAGTATTCGGAAACCATACCGCCCAAGGAGGTCTGGACGGGGAAGCCGCTGACCAGGACATTGGGATTGTCGTCATTCGGCGAGGACTCCACTTCCCGATAGCCGGCGGCGGCCAGAGCATCGAACTGGTCAAAGGCCGCATTGACGTCGGCCTCGCCGGTCCAGGCGTAGAATTGGGTTCTGGCAATGACCTCCAGACCAGGCCAGGAGACGTCAGAGCGGGTTGCGGAAGTGCCTTGGCAAAGCAAGAAGGTGGGATAGGCGATGCGCCCATTTGGATAATCGGTGGTGGCGGAAAGGCCGCCGGAGAGCGCCTCCTCCACCAAGCGGTTTTCCGCCAGTTTCTCGGCGGCGGCGGAATCGGTGATGCCGTGGGAATAGCAATAGCCATTCTTCTGGTTATCCAGCAGGAGGGAGGGACCGCTGCCGTTGCGGCGACGGTTGTCCAGGCAAACCAGATAGTAGTTTTTGCTGCGGGTCCCGAAGGCGGTGGTGCTGAAGGAGGTCTGTTCCCAGCCGGCGCAGTGGGGGCACCAGCGGACGCCTGAGAAATAGAGGAGGACGGGTTTGCCGTCCTTGGCGGAAGCGGCCAGGGCCTTGTCCAAGTCCATTGTCCATTTTCCCGTCGCGGCGCCAGTCCAGGCGGGGTTGGTGATGGTTCCCTCCGCAGGGGAACTGGGGGCCTCATGCGCACGCAGGGTGAAAGTGGTGACGGTGGAGGAGAGGCCGCCAGAACCGGCGATGTGCAAGTAGAAGGTCTGGTCATCCTCACTTCCGCTTGGGGCATCGAACCAGAAGCCATTGGTGAGGGTGTCGAGGTTGGAGGAGGAGATGCTGCCCAGGGCGGGGGAGACGGGTTTGCCATCACTGGTCTTGAACATTTCGGCGACGAAGGTCATCTTCGGAGTACCGCTGATGACGGAGTTCTGCGTCTCAAAGAAGTAGCGCGAGCC
>JAFRLP010000093.1 GCA_017431185.1 Victivallales bacterium
TCCCCCCCATGGCACACCGCACACCCCCACGACAGAATTGACGGCGGCTCCTCTGCTGGTTGTGCGCGGCCTCAAGGTGCATTTTCCCGTGAGGAAGAGATGGTTCGCGCAGCGCGAATACGTCCATGCCGTTGATGGAGTGGACTTGGATTTGCGCCGGGGGGAGACGCTGGCCCTGGTCGGCGAGTCAGGATGCGGAAAGACCACCGCAGGGAAAGCCCTGATTCGATTGTTCTCTCCGACGGCGGGAAAAATCCTGCTGGGCAACGAAGACCTGGCGCAACTACCGTCACGACGGCTCAAGCCCCTGCGACGGCGCATCCAGATGATTTTCCAGGACCCCTTCAGCAGTCTCGACCCTCGCCTGATGGTCGGCGAAAGCATTGCCGAGGGAATGGACGCCTTCGACCTCCACCGCCAGGACCGCCAGGAGGCGCTTCGTGCCTTGCTTCAGCAGGTGGGTTTGCCCGAGGACTCCCTGACCCGCTACCCGCATCAGTTCTCGGGCGGGCAACGTCAGCGCATTGGACTGGCGCGCGCCCTCGCCGTCTCGCCCGAAATTCTGGTCTGCGATGAATGCACCAGTGCGCTGGACGAGTCGGTGCAGGCGCAAATCCTCAACCTTCTTCGGCGCCTGCAACGCGAACTGGGACTGGCCTACCTGTTCATCACGCATGATTTGGCGGTCGTATCCTACCTGGCCCACCGCATCGCCGTCATGTATTTGGGGAGAATCGTCGAGCTGGGGCCATGACAGGAGGTCATGACCGCCCCCCTGCACCCCTACACTCGCGCGCTCATCGCGGCGGCCCCCCGAATCGATGGCCAGGGCAACGGCAAACTGCGCCTTGCAGGGGAAATCCCCAGCCCGATTCACCCCCCGTCAGGCTGCCCCTTCCACCCGCGATGCCCGCTGGCGACCGCACGTTGCGCGCAGGAAACGCCAGCCATGCCTGACGGTCCGCACCAAGTCGCCTGTCACTTTCCTCTTGCAAAATCCTAATCCTGCCGTATATTAACCTCTTGTGTTCTCAAAATCCTCCCACCCATAAGGAAAACATCATGTCGTCAATCGTCGTAATCGGCACCCAATGGGGTGACGAAGGCAAAGGAAAAATCGTTGACTATCTGGCCGAGCAGGCCGATACCGTGGCCCGTTACCAAGGCGGCAACAACGCCGGACACACCGTCGTCGCCAACGGCAAGACCTACAAACTGCACCTGCTGCCCTCCGGCATACTATATCCCAACTGCACCTGCGTCATCGGCAACGATGTGGTCGTTGACCCAAAGGTGCTCCTTCAGGAGATGGACGGGATTGCCAAGGAGGGGCACTCCCCCGCCAACCTCCGCATCTCAAACCGCGCCCACGTCATCATGCCCTACCATCGCCTGCTGGACACGCTCATCGAACAGAAAAAGGGTGACAGGAAAGTCGGCACCACGGGACGCGGCATCGGTCCCTGCTACGAGGACAAGTACCAGCGCATGGGCATCCGCTTCGCCTCCCTGATGGACAAGGAGGCCTTCGCCGAGGAACTCCGCCTCAACCTCGCCATGAAGAATGAACTCCTCGTCAAGGTCTATGACGCCAAACCACTGGATTTCAACGAGGTCTATGACGAATATCTCGGCTACGCCGACCGACTCCGCCCGTTTGTCACCGACACCTGCCATCTCGTCGCCTCCGCCATTCGGGACGGCAAGAAGGTCCTCTTCGAAGGCGCTCAGGCGACGATGCTGGACATCGATTTCGGCACCTACCCCTACGTCACCTCCTCACACCCCATCGCCGCTGGAGCCTGCGTGGGCACGGGCGTCGGCCCACACGCCATCAACAAGATTGTCGGAGTCGCCAAGGCGTACTCCACCCGCGTGGGCGAAGGCCCATTCCCCACTGAACTTCTGGACGCCACGGGCGACGCCATCCGCGAGGCCGGACACGAATACGGAGTCACCACGGGTCGCCCCAGGCGCTGCGGCTGGCTTGACGCCGTAGTCTTGCGCTATGCCGTGGAGGTCTCCGGCATTGACTGCCTGGCGGTCACTCGCCTTGACATTCTGGACTCCATGCCGACGCTGCGCATCTGCACAGGCTACCGCCACCAAGGCAGGCTGCTGGACTCCTTCCCCGCCAGCCTCAAGGTCCTGGCGGCGGCGGAACCCGTCTATGAGGATTTGCCTGGCTGGCAGACCCCAACCTCCGCCATCACCAGTTACGCGGAACTGCCCGCCAACTGCCGCACCTACATCGAACGCCTGGAACAGGCCGCCGGCTGCCGGGCGGGAATCGTCTCGGTCGGTCCCGACCGGTCGCAGACCATTGTCCGCGAGTCGATGTTCTGAACACCACACGCGCCCTCCCCTGTCATGCTGCTTGCACCAGAATTACTGGCTGAACTTGGACCATTGGCACTGGAGGCGCGCAATGCAGTCGAAGGGGTGCTGGCGGGCATCCACCGCAGCGCCGCCCTGGGCTCCGGCGGCGAATTCGTCCAGTATCGTGCATACGTGCCAGGGGATGACCTGAAGCACATCGACTGGAAATTGCTGGCGCGGAGCGGGCGGGTTTTCACAAGAGTCCACCGCACTGACACCGAAATGCGCTGCGCCGTGCTGCTCGACTCCAGCGCATCCATGGGGTACCAGGGTTCCAGCGCCATCGCCACAAAACTGCATTACGCGCAGACCCTGGCCGCATGCCTGGCCTATTTGGCCAGGCGGCAAGGGGACAAGGCCGCCCTGTTCGTCGCATCAGGCGACCAGCGCCGTTCCTGTCCGCACGGCACCCCCGCCACCTTCCCCAGATTCATCGAGCAGTTGGATGGGCTCCAGCCAACAGGCTCCTCCGACCTGCTAGCAGCCTTCACCGAGGCGGAGGCATTCCTGGGACCCCATCGCGGAGTCATCATCATCCTGTCCGACTTCTGGGACGAAAATCCCCCGCTCGTCCCTCTGCTGCGGCAGGCCTCCTTCGCCAAACGGGACTGCCTGGTTTTCCATGTCCTGGATGACGATGAACTCGCCCTCCCCTCCGTCGGCCCTCGCCGGTTCATCGACTCCGAGACAGGCGAGCAAATCACCGCCGCACCCGACTCCATCCGCGCCAGTTACCGCAGCCGGATGAGCGCCCATCTCGACGCACTGCGCCAGTCCTGCCTTGACAACGAAGCCGCCTACCACCTCGCCACCACCTCCATGCCTTACGGTCAGGCGCTGACAGCCGCCCTCTGCTCCGAAAACACCTGCTCCGGACCGCCAACTACCCCTGGCGCATTGCACTATGCGCCGCGCGCCTAATCCATACCGTGTCGTTTGCGAATCCACAAATCCTCTGGGCACTGCCGCTGGCAGCCATTCCGGTTCTGCTTCACCTGCTGAACCGGAATGTGCCACGCGACCTGCCCTTTCCGTCCATCCGCTTCCTGATGCGGGGACAACTGCCCCAGGAGGGCAAACGCAGACTGCGCGACATCCTGCTGATGACATGCAGAACGCTGGCCATCGCCGCCTTCATCCTCCTGCTGTCCCGCCCGCAATGGCTTCCGCCAGACACCTCCCCCAAGAATCATTCCAAGGCAGCCGTGTTCCTGCTGGACTGCTCTGCATCCATGGAAGGCTGGGGACACAGGGAGAATGCCCGTCGGCATCTGGAGAACGCCTGGCGTGAGACCCAAGGGTGGCGACGCTTCGCCATCGCCTCCGCCCGCGGCATCCTGGCCGAACTCCCGCCGGACCAAGACACGGAACTGGCGGATTTTCTCCGCAGGAATCCCTCCACCTGCCTGGCCGCAGACCATCGCGAGGCCATCGCCCGCGCCGCCTCGCGCCTGGCTCCATTCACCGAGGCACGGCTCTACCTTGCCAGCGATTTCCGCCGCCACGACTGGAGCGGCCTGCCACAACTGCTCCCTCCGAATGTCACCATTCATTTTCTGGACTGCGGCCAGGCAGGCGAACGCAACGCAGGGGTTGTCTCCGCCCGCTCCTTCCCGCTTGGCAGGCAACGGCTTCGCCTGGTCATCACCTGCCGCAACTTCAGCGCTCACCCAGAGCGCCGCACCTTGCGGGCTTTTGTCGGCTCCCAGCAGCAAAGCCGCGAAATCGACCTGCCGGCCCTCGCACAGACCAGAGTCTCGTTTGCCTTTGACGACTCACCCGTCCAGACCGCCACCGCCCGTCTCGATTCAGACGACTACCCGCTGGACGACACACTCGAATTCGCCATCCGCACGGCGGCGCGCCCCCGCGCCGTCATCATCCATCCATCCGCCATGGTCTCCGAAAGAGCCTCGGCCCTCACAGAGACCGCAGCCTTGTTCGCGGGTCTGGCGCTTGCCCCCGCCGCCAACGCCGACCAAGGCCAAACTCCCTCACACCTCCCTGGGGCCTTCACCGTCACCTACACCACGCCGGCCCAACTGATGCCTGGCGACCTCGATGACGCCCGCGCCATCTTCCTGCTTGGCTCCGCGGAGGAACTCGGCTCCGCCATGCTGGCCGACTTGGCGACGCTCCTTGCGGACGGGCGCGCCCTCGTCGTCACCCCTGGCACCTCCCCTGCCATGACCCTGCGGATGCTCCACGAGGCCAATCTGCTCCACGCCAACTACGGCGGCACCGCCACAGCCGCCCCGCACGTCCCCCTGGGGGTCGGCTGGCTCGCCCCTGACTCCCCGCCATACGCCTTCTTCCACTCCTGGCAGGACACCGACCTCTTCCTCTTTCCCATCAAACGCCACCTGCGCCTGACCGCCAATCCACCCACCAAAGACCTCCTGCGCTCCCTGGACAAACTTCCCCTTCTCCTTGAATCCCCCGTAGGCGCAGGAAAAGCATACCTCTTCGCCTTTGACTTCACACCTGACTGGACGGCGTTCCCCCTGAGCGCCTCATTCCTGCCCATGCTCCGTGAACTCACCGCCTTCTGCGTGCCGGAGGGATTCGGCGTCTATCGGCTGACCTGCGGGGACAACCCGCCCGCACCCGGCCTGGACACCTCCCGCCCCGCCGTCCTGATGCACCAGGACTGGCCCGTCGAAATCGCCCCCCCCTGCACCGAGTCTCTCACCGAAAGGCTGAACACGGAGGATTTGAGGGTGGCTCTGACCAGCGATGCCCCATCCCGGCCTAATCATCACTTACCCGAAAATCCACCGTCACCACTGCCCGCGCAGTGCTGCACAGCCTTGCTTCTGCTGGCTCTGCTCGGCGGATGCCTCTTAAGAAAATAAGGTAACTGTTCAGAACCCCGCCTGTTTTGATGTGCGCAGCCTCAGATTTGCCACTTGAGCCTGATATGCCAAGCGTAAGCTCCCAACCTGCCCGCGAGACCTTCAGGCCTCGCGCATTGAAGTGGCCTGGGCTTCTGGATAGATACAAAATAAGGAGAAAGACATGACCGCAAAAGTTGGCTTGCTCATGGGCAGCAATTCGGACTTGCCCAAGATTCAAGGTTGCCTCGACACCCTCAAAGCGCTTGGGGTGGAGACGGAAGTCCACGTGATGTCCGCCCACCGCACCCCTGACCTGGTGGCGGACTACGCCGCAAACGCGGCCTCCCGTGGCA
>JAFRLP010000094.1 GCA_017431185.1 Victivallales bacterium
GACCTGCCGCTTCTGCTCAAGGTCGCAGACTCGATGCCATGCTCGGGAATCCCGTGGCTTGGCGGGAGGAAACTGGAATTTTCAGGAGCCACGGTCTCGTGATTTTTAGGGTGGATTATTTGCCGTGAAAATCTGTGATGAGGCTTTTTTTTACCCACAAAATACACAAAAGGGCGGATGCGATTCTGCAAGGGACACCTGCTGCTCAAGACGCGCTGAGGCAGCACTGGCCCGCTGCCTGTCCCCGTAAG
Source organism: Victivallales bacterium (assembly GCA_017431185.1). The sequence continues at coordinate 252 of JAFRLP010000094.1, forward strand.
GGAAAGAGGCCCTGCCTTTCCCGCACGGGGACGATATAGAGGCCAACGGTTCTTTAGAACCTTTTGAGAAGCAGGTCCTCAAATGTGTTTTGTGTATTTTGTGTATTTTGTGGATAAAGGGGTCTGAATAGTTACTCGACCTGTTCAAAAACCACCAGGCGGAAGCCCTTTGGGGGAACCTTGATTGGGAAGTTGAGCTGCTGACCGTCCTCCAGGTCATAGACGCGCTTGGCGATTGTCCCATTGAGCAGGGAGAGGGCAACCTTGGCCTCCTCTGTCTTGGAGTCGTTGACAATGACGGCGAGGGTGCTGTGCGGGAACGAGTATGCCGAGACCAGCGCCGTTCCTGTCACGGTTATGGGGCTGGCATCACTCCAGTATGGATGGAAAGTGAAGTCGCCCTTGTCATAGCCCAGGCTGTAGAGTTGCCTCTCCAGGATTTCTCCTTCGTTGTAGATGCCTGCGCCCGCTTGGGGGCGAATGTCGTGCAGCAGGCAGTAGCCCAGCAAATGTCTGACAGCCCGTACCGCCTCTGGGGCCTTGACTTTGCGGCGCCAGTATTCGCTTCTTGCCGGATTGTGCAGCATCGCCGCACGATTCAACTGTGAGACATAGACTGCGTTGGTGCCAGTCCTTGCGCCAGTGAAGGCGCTCTGCATAAGAGACGGTGACAAGATGTCAAAGTAGTTTTCGGACCGGGCGACATCGGCTACATAGACTTCGCCGTCGAAGGTGAAATCGACAAGTCCGCAGATGGGAGGCAGGGTCTCATCAGAGGCGTGGTACATCAGCACACTGTCCTTGTCTTTGTCGCGCAGAAGTTTGCGAAGCCGTTTGGTGAAGGTGCGGTTGGCGTTGATTGGGTAGGTCTTGCGCGTATGCCCAAAGTCATCCTGCCAGCCACAGCCGTGAAGGGGATTGTCGCAGGCTCGTGGATATGCCATGTCAACGTACATGTCGCGAAGTCCGACTTCCCTGTTCTGGATGAGCAGGTTCTTGTCGAACAGTTGCCAGTTGAGGAAGTCCGGATTGGCGACGCATCCAAATGTCCATACCCCTTGGTCGCGCGCCTTTTCGTTGTTTGTGGGGTAATCCTGCTTGAATTGTCCTGGTCCAGGCGGGGAACTGAGCCACCTTTCGCAATGCCAGGGCCATTCGGGGCAGAATGGGCTGACGCCATAGATGCAGGCGTAGAAGCCGTAGATGGGAGTGCGCTTGCCGGCGGCCACCACCTGGCGGTGCGCCTGGCCGCAGTCGATATAGGCGGGGTTGGAGTAGTTGAAGATGCGGAAGAATGTCCAGGGCGGTCCGGAGGTGATGGTGTCACCGCCGCGGATCATCCAGGGCCTGGGCAAGCGGCGAAGCGGTTTCACGGGGGTGGCCTGAAGCCCGAATGCAAAAGTGCGTGGGGTGGCGAGAACCAGTCGGGTGTCCACTATCCTGATGCAGGAGATTGCTCCTTCGGCTTTTGTCGTGGGAGTGATGATGAGGGTTTCCTCTGTGTTGGCCAGATGGGTGCCGCGCATGCTGTCGGCTCCCCAGAACAATCCATGGTCGGCATTGCCTACCCAAAACACAGGGTGCTCCATCAAGTTGCAGTGACAGCGCTTGTCCAGGACGCCGGATGGCAACACGGAATACTGCGGGACAAAACTCGTAACCAGGCTGGACGCCTCCGGCGACATTGGAATGACCAGCGCCATGTCGTCTATTGCCGTCGGTTTCAACGGGTCGATGCTGGCGTAGGTCAGAGACAACCGCAGCCATCCATCGTACTCCAGGACGCCATTGACCGTGAGTTCAACCCCGTCCATGCAAGACTGGGTGCGGAAGTGGGTTTCCAAAGGTGTTTCCTTGGTGAGTGTCCAGGTGGCGGACATGTCCAGAATCTTCCCGTTGAGCCGGATGCTGATGGGTTTCGACAAGAGCCTATTTCCCTGGCTATGGATCTGGCTGGGAAATAGTCTTCCTGCAAAATCGTAGGTCTGAGTCAGGCATTTGAGCATTGTGGCTGCCTGAATGGGCGTATGCCAGGGGGCTGGAGGAGCCGTCTCGATGCCGCCGTGAAAATCAGTCCATGGCATAACTGGGGCGGGCTTCTGGAAGAGCTGGTGATGAAGTGTTTTCTCCTGACTGTCAACCATGGATGTCAGGTAGTAGTCGTAGTCACCTGGTGGAAGGCTTGACAAATCCCAGGACAATGAGAAGCTGTATTTCGTGGTGTCCTCAAGGGGAAGCGCAATTTCCTGACGCAAGGCAACCATGCCCTCTTTGTCCTTGAGCAGTTGGATGATTCTCTGGTCGGGGGGCAGCGTCGGGGTGAGCGCCAGTGTGGTTTCCAGGGTCTGGCTCTCTTCATGTACAAGCAGATGCCGAACCTTGATTCTTTCCGGCGAGAGGTATTTGAAATCAGCCTGGGCCAGAACATGCCCTTCTTCAGTGAGAGTGTAGGCGATGACGCCCTCCTTGGCCAAACCGCTGGCGTGGATGTTCACCTGTGTCCGTCCTGCCGATTGCCTGGAGTGGGCGGTGTGTTCATAGAGTTTGCGTCCTTTGGGGTCACAGCCCAGCAGTTGAAAAGAGCATTCGTGCTCGGCTGGAAGCGCAACTGTCATTTCGAGGTTTCCGTCGCTTCCAGGCAGTGTCTGATAAGAAAAATCCATAGGTGGGCACTTCTGGTCAAGGACTGCCTTGATGAAGTTGCCCTGGTCGTCAAAGCGGCGCAACAAAGGTGATGCGGCAATGTGACCGGTACTGGTTCCGCTGCTGCGGCACAATGAAACATGGAGCGTGTCCCCATTGACTGGAGAAATGCCCAGGTCGGCGAAGGGGACAGCCAATTCGGCGACCCAGCGTGTGTTGTCCAGACGCTGTTTTTGCCGCAATCCAGGTGCGTTCCATTTTGGTGAAAGGTCCAGGGAGTCATAGACGACACCGGATGAGTTGAGGATGAACTGCCAGTGCCGCCCTCCATGTTCCAGGTGGAATTCAATGCTCTCATCCTGCCAGACGTTTCCGTCATGCTTGGTGACGGTCGGGGGTCGGGCGGGTTTCTGTGTGTCAAACGCGAAATAGAGGTTTTCCTTATCATGGGCGACTGCCCATCGGCTGTCGGCGGAAAGTTCTCCGCTGTCGATGTCGAACGTGGAGTTGAGGGTGAAACCATATTCGAAAGCGGATATTACCCCATCCAGTTCAGGATGGGAGAGGCCCAGGCGATGAACAAGGGGGAGACTGATGTCTTCGAAGATGGGACGTGTCTGCACATAGTATTCCTCCATCTCCTCGCGTTTGAGGGCATGGGGGAACAGGCGCACGTCATCCAGAAGGGTCAGGCCCCCCTCGTCTTTCCAGCCGCGCGTGCCGAGGTTGAGGATATAGTAGTCGTTTGCCGAAAGACGTGGGCGGCTGCGCTGAACTGTTTTTCCGTCAACAAACAGGGTGAGGTCGCTTGGCGTCCAGGAGGCGCAGACAAAGTGCCATCCCCCCCGTTTCCAGTGCCTTATGTCGCAATCGGCAAAGCACCATTGCTTCGAATCGTTATCCCCGATGAGGAAGCGCAGGCGATTTTCATCTCGATGCTTGTAGAAGAGCAGTTCGTTGGAGCGTGGGGTGGAGTCATCATTGGCGGCCAGGAAGATGCGGAACAGTCCTTTCTGTGAACCGTCCCAGTCCTCGGCGCACATCCAGAACGCGATGCTCCCTTCATTTTTGGAAAGCGGGATAGGAAGGTGTGCCGAGGCGCTGAAGACGGCGCCAGTTGCGGACTCCACACCGGTGCGCATGGCCATGCCACGCTGGCTGGAGACGAAAAGACGCCCTGCGTCCACTTTGGGGGTGACCAGCAGCTGGATGGATTGTCTCCCCCGCGACATCAAGCCAGGAAACACCGGGAGCGGTGCGCGGGAGAATTCCGTCATCCCCGTTTCCGAATCGACGTTTTTGCCATTGTCGAAGTCCCAGACTGTCTGGGGAGAGTTCTGGGACAGGACAGTCAGGCTTATGGTCAGCAGAACTGCCATTGCCTTCCCTGCCAGGATGGGCCAACGAAATGTCGTCATGGAAAATGAAGGTGGTGAGATTGCCTTTATTGGTTGATTTGGTATTTGGGATTGTCGAAATTGCCCCATGGCGGACGCAGGGCGGAGACGTGCCCGTCTCCCCAGAGGCAGTTGCTGGTAGAGTTATGGCGGGTGGTCTGGATCCGTGCGGTGATGTTTGACGCATCGAACCCCGCCGCCTGGTATTCAGTGTCCGTGACGAAGATTTTTTCGGAGAGGCTCTTTGCGCCTTTCGCCGGATAGATGATTTTATCGTAGGCGGTTGGGTCGTAGGGGCAGTAGCGTCTGTGGTCTGTCTGGTGGATTTGGCCGATGCCGCTGTTGTTGGCGATGTAGTGCGCTCCGTAACTGACGTATGTCCTGCCGTTCCAGGTCTTCAGGCCCCCCATGGTTTTGCTCAAGTCAGGTTGACTGGGACAGAGCGTGCTTTTTGCGGGAAGTTGGTAAAGCACCTGGATGAGAATGTGCCAGTCAGGGCTGCTTAGGGTGTCCCAGGCGCCCCAGTAGAGCGTCGGGATGGCGCCGCCGTCGTATTCGTCAATGTAGAACTGCTGGCACATGCCGATTTGCTTGATGTTCGACACGCATGAAATCGTGCGCGCCTTCTCGCGTGCCTTGCTTAAGGCGGGAAGCAGCATCGCCGCCAGCACGCTGATGATGGCGATGACGACGAGCAACTCAATAAGCGTGAAAAATTTCCTCATTGTCTTTTTCTCCATGAAGTGCAAAAAGCAACAATTTGCTGGACAAGAAGCGGATTCATTGACTGTTGGCCTCTTTTCTCTGGAATCTGGTTGTCCAATCCGGATTTTCCGGGCCGAAGTGCTTTAGCATCACAATGGGGTCCTGGTTGGACTCATTGACGATGGTCACTCCGGCCCGCGCCGCGGATTCCGAGACGAAATATTCGTCGTTGGTCAACTGTCCGTAACGGATCAGCGCCGGGGTTTCCAACGGCATGCCGTTGATTGAGCCATGACCCTGCATCATGATCAGTCCATAGGCTGCGGCGTCCCGAATCACTGCCTTGCGGCCTGGCAGGACCGTCAGTTCCTTGGCGGAGACGGCGCTGGTTTTGTAGCAGATCCATTTGTCCACATACCCGGCAGCCCGCATGGCCTCCTCCGTGTCCGCCAGAACGGGTCGCATGAAACGGTGTTTGCCGAATTCCGGATCGACATTGAGTTCCCAGTCAATGACATCCATCAGGTAATCGAAATCGCCGATGCGGTCTTTGGGGCAGTCCTTCCAGAGCAGGGCTTCGGGCACAAGCTGCTCGTCAACGAGGCTTTGGTACATGGCATAGACATCGCTGGCGAACTGCGGCTCATAGGTGCAGAGGCTGCCTGGGGCATGGAGAACGCCTGGCGGGACATCCCATCCTGTGCCAGGCTCCAGCCGATAGGCCTTGGAAAGGCTGGTGATTTTGTTGTCGCCTTTGGTGAAGTTCATCAGGCACTCCTTGACCTGTTCCCTGGTCGTGCCAGGCTCGAATCCGAAGAAGGTGAAGGGAAAATGTCCGCCATGGTTATTCAGTTGCGGCGGAAAATAGTAACATTCTGGTTTGCCACGCTGTCCTACCAGCCTGGCATGTTGTTCGCGGTGATGGATGTGATGCGGCAACGGCCCCAGGTTGTCAAAGAATTTGGAATATACAGGCCAGCATTGGTATTGGGACCAAAGGCGTTCCCCTATGAGTTTTGCGCCCAGTTCTTCGACGGCAGCCGTGAGCGGAATCAGGGTGTTGTCGTGGGCGACCAGGTGGCTGATTCCCTCATTCTTTCCAGTCAGCGGGCCATTGTCCGCAGGAGTGGTGCATCCCAACCATCGCTCATCAATGCCACCGCGTTGGCTGCCCAGTGCATAGTAGTCATCGGGATGCAGTTTGATGCGTTTGCCTGGAATGCAGAAACTTCTGGGGACCCAGTTGGGCGCGAGGCGGAAGATTCCCTTCCCTGATTCAAAGGTGTCCTGGATTAATTGCTTGTGGTCCATGTTTTTTCTGTGCTGGTGGATGGTTGGGGGCAATTGTTTTTCAATGAGGTGACTTTCATTCCAGAAGGCAGAATTCCGCGTCCTGAATCTCATCGAAATGGAGAGTGAGGCGGCCGTCGGCATCTGGTCGAACAGGGATTTCCGTGTCATTGGAGATGCGAGTGATGCGGGATACTGGGAACCATGGGTGGATGGTCAGTTCGACGTCGTGAAGGGGGATGGGCGGGAGTTCCTCCTGGGCATTGACCAGGCAAAGCAGGTGACGACGGCCATCCGCTGATGTCAGCAAGGTCAGTTCGCAGGTGGGCGGGAGGTGGCTCGCCCCGGTCACGAACAGAGGCAGATGTTCGGCCAGCAACCTGGCGCCGAATTCCCGTTGGGCATGTTGACGGAGGCGAAACGTTGGAGTCGCCAGCCATACGCACTGGCCATTCCCATGGCGGTTGACGGTCAAGCCCGGAAAATCCGTGACCTGCCCGGGCGGGTCGGAATGGATGGAGGCGTAGCGGTTCGGGTCCTGCACCGGAAAATCAGGGAAGGCCAGAAGGGATTTCACCTGGGTCTGCGGCCTGGGTTTGGTCAGTGGGACTGCCCCGCGGGAAAGCACGTGTTCTATGGGGGGATTGGCAGGCAGGGACGCCAGATAAGTCACTTCACCTGAATATTTCCCCGTGAAATCCACGCCCAGCAGGTCGGCAAGTTGGAAATTGCCATCCGACTGCCCATCCATGCCGCGCAGGGAAGTGTCGCCGGTCGTCAGGAGCGTGCCTCCCCTGGCGACGAAGGCGCGAAGTTTGTCGCACTGGGTGTCGGACAGGTAGGTGGCCTGGATGACGATGACCGCCTGGAAATTCGCCAGGTCATCGTCTGGGTGGATGGCGCGCCATGGAATATGCATTCTGGTGAGGAGTTCGCCTAGTCCGAGCAGTTCGTCCAGCACGGCGTTTTCCCGTGCGGCCATATTGTCGGCGGTGCCGTGGTCAAGTCTGTCCAGCGGAAGACCGTTCAGCCGCTTATCGACAAGGGACTCTGGGTAGAACATCAGGCCAACCTGCGATTCCAGCCGGAAATGACCTTCGCCGACCACACGGCGGAAGGGGGCGAGACGCTGATTTAGGGTCTTCAGGCGATGGTAGAAGCGCTCATGGAGCCGTCCGTCCGGGTCGATGGCGTCAATGAAGAGACTGGCTCCGCCATTGGCGATGGTGGTGAGTGCGCTGATGGCGAGTTCCGCGTCGCTTTTGTCGGATGTGTGGTCGCGCAAGGATACGCATCGGGAGGTCATGTACTCGAAAGGCGGGTGTCTTGTGAAGGCGTTCAAAACCTTGGCCGTGACCCGTTGTCGATGGAAATCGCCGTAGAAGTCGCCGGACGCATAGTCCGAGCACGCGGCGATTTTGGCGGTCTGCCCCAGAAGCCAGCCATGCATGATGGGGGAGAACTGGTGGCATACCGGCAGTTCCGGCTTGCAGCGCTTGACGCACTGGGTCAGTCCTTCCGCGAACTCCGCCAGGCTTTGTTCACGGAAACGCTGGAAGGATAGCCATTCCGGGGAGTTCCAGTCTATGCGCTTTGGCAGCGGGCGTCCGTATTTTTGCCGGCAGGCAGGGCAGACGCAGACGGCGGGCCAGAAGGTCATGTCGATGAATAGCCCGTCCAGGTCATATTGAAGGATTTCACGGAGTTGACCTTGAAAGAAAAGCGTTGACTGTGGATTGTTGGGGCAGCAGTGGAGATAGCGTCCGTCACGGGTATTGCCCAGGGGGTCAATCACGGTGGATTCGGGAAAACGCCTGGCGCAGTCATTGTGGTAGATGACCGTGTAATAGGCTATGGTCGGGATGCCTGCCTTTCGCAGCCCCGCGACAGTCTCCCCGAAGGCGTCGCGTCCTTTCAGCCCCGTGTGCCGGTGGCCAATCCGGGTCGGGTAGTAGCAGTTTCCGTTGTGGTCGCAGGCGTACACCATGGCCGCCTCCACTCCCGAGAGTTTCGTGAGCCGCACCTGCTCTTCGGGGGAGAACCGGCTCATGTATTCGGGGCGCAAGTCCGTGATGTGGCTGTCAACGAGCAGCCGGGAATAGCAGTCAAACAATCTTCTCATAAAACCGGGTTCTTTGTTGTCATTGCCTTTGCAACTTGCCAGTCGCTTGGTTATATTATACCTCAAATCCACAGGAAACGCAATGGATAATTTCAATCATTCATAGCACAAACCAATCATTGAAGATGCAATACGGCAGAGAGGAATTGCATATTCGCACGGGGGCGTTCTGGAGCGGTGACTGCCCTGGCGGCTGGGTTGAGGCAAACCGAAAACTATACGATTACGAGTTGGTCTATTTTTCCCGTGGCAGTTGCCGGGTTTCCGCGGAGAGGATGACATTCGACTGCGGGGAGGGGGACGTGCTGGTCATACCTCCCTCGCATGAACACTGTTCAATGACGGTGGAAGGCTGCACGCGGTGGTGCATCCATTTCGACTGGTTTGGCACCTGTCCGCTCTATGCCACGGAAACGCTTCCCTTTGTATATCTGGACGGGGATGCGACATTTGACCAGGCGCAGGCCGCCCGCGCGTATCCTGGCGCGTCCCCCCGGTTCCCCGCGTTGTTTCATTTTGAGCGGCAGCAGTCTGCCATGCTTCTGTCATGGATGCGCCAGTTCTTCGGCACGGCGACCGAGAGCCTGGGGGACTCCCTGACCCGCCAGGGGGTGTTCTTGCAGATCCTTGGTCTGGTTCTGGAGCATGAAAACCGTTTCGTCAACCACTTTTCCAAAGGCAGCCATTTTCTTCAGGCAAAGCGGTATTTGGACAAGCATTTCGCCCGGCCAATGCTGCAAATGCGGGAGGTGGCCGCCTCGCTGCTCATAACCCCGAACCACCTCAACAAACTGTTCCGGTAGAATCTGGGGTGTTCCGTGCAGGATTACCTGATGAACCGCCGTATGGACAAGGCAGTGCGGCTGTTGAGGGAGGGAGAACTCTCTGTCGGACAAGTGGCGGATGCCTGCGGATACGCAGGAGCCAACTATTTCATCCGCCAATTCCGGAAAAAGAATGGGGTCACTCCGCAGGCTTTCCGGCAGAATGCCCTTTCCGGCGCCTGATTTTTGTGTCCAGAACCCTCACCTGCTTTGACGTGTGTAGCCTCAGATTCGCCGCAAGTGTACGATTTGCCAGGCGTGAGACCCCAACCTGCCCGCGAGGCCTTTAGGCCTCGCGGATTGAAGTGGCCTGGGGTTCTGAATAGTTACCACAGATTTTCACGTCATAAAATCACCCTAATATCATAGGTCGTTATTCTGTTTCCCTTGCTCAAAGCAAGTGTTCCA
>JAFRLP010000095.1 GCA_017431185.1 Victivallales bacterium
GGCCAGTTCCCGCTTCTGCCTCCCATCTACCTGGAAATCCGGGGCGCCGGTCTGGGCATCCAGACCTACAATACCCTGCGCAAACTCATTTTGAATCTGGAATAGTTGTTCTTGACGTCTGATAAAACAGGATGAAACACCATGAAGAAATTGAAACGGTTCACGCTTGTCGAGTTGCTCGTGGTCATAGCCATCATCGCGATTCTTGCCGCGATGCTGTTGCCTGCCTTGAGCAAGGCGCGGGAGAAGGCGAGGATAATCAGTTGCGTCAACAACCTGAAGCAGATTGGAGTGACCAGTCTCGTTTACGCAGGGGACAATGACGACTGGCTGCCAGTCCCCACGGGGACTTACAGCGACCAGCGGGGCGGCTATTATATGCTGAAGTTCAAGGGTACCAGGTCTCCAGTCAATCTCCTCTATCAGAACGGCTATTTCGGCTCCACCAACATTGAAGACGGCGAACCGACCTGCATGTCAATAACCGCAGTCCCAACGGCGATTGGCAATGGGGTCTCTCCCTTGCCGAAGACACCTCGTTGCATGACAAGATGAAGGAGACCATCGCCGCCTACCGAAAGATAGCGCCCTCCAATGTCCGCATCTTCGCCAACTACATGGCCATCTATTTCAGCAACGCCACGGGCGATGACCTGGAGCGCTTTGGCGATTGTGTCGTCGTCAACAAGGACGGCACCTATCCCATGGAGGCCAAATGCCGCTTCTACATCGCCACCCGCACCAACGACTTCGGCAGGATGATCACTGGCATGGTGGACAAGATGATTGACTACTGCAAGGCCGACGGCATCTATTTCGACTATCTGGAGGGGGCAGACCCCTATTTCACCTACAACCAGACGGATGGCGTCAGTTGCGACATCGACCAGAAGACGGGCAAACTCCTAACGGAAAAGGGCTCCTACCAACTCCTCTCCCAGGACTACCTCATCTGGCTGATGAAGCATGTCACCGAAAAAGGCGTTGCCATCCACGCCAACCGCAATCCCTTCACCTGGACAACCGCCACTTCCATCAAGCAGGAGACACCCTTCCGCCTGACGGAATGCGGATACCCCGACCAGTTGGCTCGTGGACATCTCGGCTTCTGTCCTCTGGGACTTCAGCGCACCTTCTCCAACCGCCTGCATCTTCAGGTCATCCGTGCTCTCTACGAGGGGATGCTTACCATCCCCTATGATGTCAGATACGATTGGGATGATAATCCCGTCGCCTTCTGTTTCCCATTCACCTTCCGTGAACTGCGCCGTGGCTGCGCCATCGGCGACAACAAGATAATGACCGCCATCAGCGGAACCTTCGGCTGGGGTGACGACAGCGGTCTGCGCTGCCGTATCTTCGACAACACTGGACACCTGCGGGATGCCAACGGCGGTGAGATTGTGAAACGGGACGGCAAGAACTACCTTCGCGTAAATCTTGCCCCCCTGGAGGTCGCCGTCATCGAGCGTCTTCCCAAAAAGTAGGCTAAAGGAACCTTTATTCAGAGCCCCTGGCCACTTCAATCCGCGAGGCCTGAGGCCTCGCGGGCAGGTTGGGGTCTTTCTCCAGGCGTGTCAATTTCAGAAGGCAAATCTGCTTCAGGGCATGTCAAAATAGGCAACTATCCAGTGCCCCACATTGGAATGGGCATTCAGGAAGGGAATGGCATCTCCTGCCAGTTGTCTATGCGTCCTTTTGCGGAGTTGAAGTTCACGCCAATCATTCGAATCGGCAGTCCGCTAGATTGGAATTTTTCGTGGTAGTGACGGTCTATAATCTGACTGACGGCTTTTTTTGCGCTTTTGTTCAATTTGAACTCGAAGATGTAAACAGCCTTCGCCGTGCGGATGAATGCATCGATGCGGCCTTCATTGGTGCGGGATTCGGCGGCGATGCTGCTGCCAAGAAGCAGGAAGGTGATGAAGAAGATGGTCTGGTAATAGTGTTCGTCCCCACCGCGAATGTCATAGGGAATGCTGGCGAAGAAGGACTGCAGTGTTTCCATGAACAACTCCACGTCATCATGTTGCATTGCGTCTGTGAGTTTGAAGACCATTGAGGACATTGCAGCGTCCTTGTAACCACTGTAGTAGGCCAGAAGTTGGGTGTTGAAGGCCTGCTCGACCTCGTAGTCGGGGAAGCCAAGGCGGTACATGCTTGACCCAAGAGGCCCGGGCAGAACTTCCCTTATGGTGAGATAACCTGTTTGCCAGAGCAGGCCAAGCGGGTCGATGTTCTCGACTTCATACGCGCCAAAGGCCAGGGAGGATACGGGTTCGGTCAGAGAATGCTCGAAATTGAAGCGTGTCGTCTTGGCCAGTTCGAAAAGAACCGTGGTCACGCCAGTCGTTCCCCAATAATTGTCAAACTCATATTTTTGATTGAAGAATGTGGAGATGGAGACTGGATTGCAGACGTGGATATCTGCCTTGGAAAAACGGTATCCATCATACCAGGTGAGAAGCAGACGCATCAATTCGTCTGTCGCGAGCCCCTTGGCTTTGGCTGCCTCGCTGATTCTGTCTGCGAAATAACGTCTCACCTCATCTTCAGTGAAACCCAGCATCGCCGCGTGGTCAACATCCAGCGTAATGTCCGTCAGGTTGTTCAAATCGGAGAACAGCGACACATGGCAGAACTTGCTTACGCCAGTCACGAAAGCCAGGCGCGTGTACTTTTCCCCTTTTTTTATGTTTGAGTAGAAGCCCTTCAGGAGCTTGAGTATTTTCTGGCAATGAGACTTATTTGCGATGTTGTCCAGAATGGGCTTGTCGTATTCATCCACCAGGAGGACAACCTTCTTTTTGGGAGAGGTGTTGGCCGCGTCTTTGATCAAGTATTCGAATTGTTTGCCAAGGCTATGGCCGCGAAGGGGAAGATTCAGGGTGCTTGACAATTCGCTCAATTCATCCTGTAGAAATCCCCTCACATCATTGGCTGTTTCAAGATTGCTGTTGGAGAAGTCAATGTGGATAATGGGGTATTTTTCCCATTTGTAGGGTCTTTTATGGATGGCAAGGCCCTGAAATAGTTCCTTTCTTCCCGCGAAGATGGCCTTCAGCGTCGAGACAAGCAAGGATTTTCCGAAGCGACGGGGACGAGACAGAAAATACATGCCTTGTGCTGGCCTTATCAGTTGCCAGATGTACTCTGTCTTATCGACATAGAGAAAATTGCCCTGCCTCAAATCTTCGAATGTATAGACACTGGTGGTCAATTCCTGTCTCATGTCATCATCCTGTCTTCAAGTGCAGCCACTCGGCATTGGTGTCCAAAGCAGATTCATTGGGTAAAATCTTTTCATAATGTAATCCTATAAAGGAGTTTTTCCTCTTGGCATTCAGATTATTCTTGAAAAAATAACTGTTCAGGAAATCTTCCTCACATGTAATTCCGCAATTCCCCCCGCAGGTGTTTGCAAATGAGAGATGGTTGGCTACATTAAGAGTATGCCTGTCATTTTGATTGTGTAGTTAGAATGCAAGGGCGGGAATTATAGATCATGCGAACTGCGAAAATCACCGTCGAAGGGAACACATACGCTCTGGAGAATCGCTGGATAAAGCGCGTCATACGGGTTGACGCGCACGGCGTCATCACCACGAATGTCCAGTATCTCGGCGAGGAACTGCTGAAGAACATTCATCACGAATTCCAGATGGCCGTCAATCGGGTCCTGCTGACTGGCTACTCTGAACGACTGCTGAGGATCGTGGACGGCAATGAGGAGCAGCACACCTGTGATTTGACGTTTCTGGA
>JAFRLP010000096.1 GCA_017431185.1 Victivallales bacterium
AGGCACGAAGCCGTAGAGCTCCTCGAACTGCCCCTGGAGTTTGGAGAGGCTCTTCTTGTCAAGCGCGTCGATCTGGCGGTGCAGGATTTCCATGTTCACTGTCATTTTGCGTTCCTTTGGTTGGATTGTTGTTGTCAGCCCGCGACGGCGCTCGCCGCCGCAACGCCTTTTAACAAGCCCCCTGTTTGTCCTTTATCCAGTCGCTTCTCCGACATTCTTCGGATTATCGCGGAAATAAGGTTGATTGCCTCCTGGATGTTCAGTGGAAGCGTCGATTTTGCCATGGTTGTCCTCCGTTTAGTTATGTTGCATTGCCTCGGGGACCGCCTGGCGGTCCTTCCCGTCGCGTGGACGGGAGACTGATGGATATGTGTCTCTGTGTCGCGAACCTCCTTGAAATATCGGTTGATTCCGCCCGGCGACTGGATTATCCGCAATGATGCGCTTTTGGTAATGCGCATTGCGGAATCCAGTCAGCAAAGGAGCGGAATACGATGGATGAATCAGTTCAGGCGAAAGTAGGTGGGCGGGTGCGGGTTCGGAGCGGCCAGTATGTCATCACCGCCATCGTCGTCGAGGATTGCGGCGACGCATGGATGGTGCGGAACCCGAAGAGCGGGCGCGTGTTCAAGGTTCGGCGCATCATCGAGGTGCTTGGCGACGGCGAGGCTTCACCCGCGACGATTCCTGCATCCGTAGGCGTGCCGCAGATGGAACGCCCTGCGCGGGAGTCGCCGAAGCGGCTGTCGCTCGTGGACGCGGCCTTCGAGGTGCCTCAAGGCGGAGGGGCGTCCGATGAACGCCGCCGAGATGGCAAGGCTCGCAGTCGAACGCGGCCTCTGGACGGCACAAGGCGGCAAGACGCCCGCCCAGACCCTCTACGCCCGCATCTTCGAGGAGATGCGCCATGCGAGACGCCCACGTTTCAGGAAGGCATCCGTGCGCGGCCTTTTTGAACTGGCATGAGAGATTCAAAAAAGCGGACGTGCGCGGAAACTCTGCCCTATAAGGGGACTCCTTCCGCCAGCCCTCCTAGAGAGGCACCCTGGGGAGAACCCACCCCGGGGGGCCTATTCGGGCCTCTTTGCCCAATTTGATAAAAGCGGACACCCCCTGAAACCAACTGTCCTTATGCCCCCAACTCCTTCCGCCAGCCAACATTGGATGCCTCATGATAACCATCTTCTATCCAGTCGCAAGGCATCCGACTCGTTGCCTTGCCTCCCGAAGAGGTTGATGACGAGGCAGAAAGCGGACGCGGACAGTACCGCTACGCCTCCAATACCCTCCAACTCCTTCCGCCAGCCTATCTGGAAAGCGCCATGGGAAGAACCCTGCCGGGGGAGGTGATTCCAGACCGCCCCAGAATGCGCCTTCTCGCCGAAGCACTGAACGCTGCAGCATAATCGCTAACCGAGATGCAGTTGAAGCCTGGATGAAATCCATGCGTTTTGACAGTTTGACGTCAAAACGACACATCTCTTCCAAAATCCCCCAAAACACTCCCTTTGGACCATGACACATACAATCTTTGTCAAAGTGTCAAAGCAATGTGTGCCATCATGTCTAAAGAGGCTGTTTTGGGGCGGACGAGGGTTTTCCCTGGCTTTGACGCCAAGGTGTCAAAGTCCTGTCAAAGAATGCGGGGATTGTCAAAGCACTTTGACGTTCACGGCGACTTTGACGCTTTTTGACAGTCGCATGCGGCGGCATCCTCCAGCCATTCCGGCGGGCAGTTGATGACGCGGTAGGCCTCTTCTCCTTCCTTGTGTTCTGCGATTCCCCTCAGGCAGAGTTCGTCAAGGGCCTCCCTGCGCTCTTTTCCGTTGCTGTGCCGGATTCCCGACTGCGAGAGGCGGCTGATGGTCACCCATCCGTCCGTACCCTGGATTCTTTGAAGTTTGCGGCAGACACGTTCAAGGAGATGTTCGCGGAATCTTATACGGCTGTCAATGTCCGTGTCCTCGATTCCAAGCAGAAGTTTCTCCGCGCCTGCGAAAAACCATTTCACAAGCACCTCGGCACGCAACCAGTCATCGGGGCGGAGAACCGTCCGCTCCGTCTGCGTCGCAGGGTCGTCGGTCAGCGAGAGCGCGAAGGCGAAACGCGGGTAGTACTCGTTTGAGAGCCTCTTCCAGCAGAAGTCGATTTCATCGGGAGCACCTTTCTCGAACATCTCCCAAAGATGCCTGGAGTACCCCTTCTCCACGTTGATTTCTCCGATCTTCCTGCAGAATGCATCCAGTAGCACATGCATGGTGTCAAGCGTCCTGCGCAAGTCGATGATGTTCGGCTGGCAATGGGACGACGGCATTCTGGCATACAGGAAGCGGCCAAGGAAGCCATTGGCGAGATCCTGCCTGTCGGCAATTCTCCTGAGCGTCTCTGGCTGCACCGAGGCGATGATGTTCGGGTAGCAGTAATCCGCTCTTCGCAGACCGCCCTTAGCCGTCTTCTGCGAGAAATTCTGCTTGAAGAAACCTTTGTTGAACGCGCTTGTCAGAAAGGGCACGGCGTTGTGCTGCCAGCATCTCTTGTCCAGCCAAGGCTGGAGCTCTGGGATGGACAATATGCCGTTCGGAGTCTGGATGAGGGCATCGGCAATGCCCTCTGCGGATCCTGCGTCACCGATGTACCAGCCGTATTCCATTGCCAGATGGTCGAGCAATCCACCGATGTCCTTTCCGCTTGAGGACGGAGCGACCAGCATGGTGTAGAAATTGCACCCCTGCCCGCCGCCTGTGTTGATGCGGTTCATGGCCAGCAGCGCGCCATGTCCGACATATCCCGACACATTGCCCTTGAGGCGTTCCGCCTCCATTGCCGCAGGCGAGGCATCAAGTGGACGGCTTAACGCCCCTCCGCAGACGACAAGGGCCTTCGCAATGCCGGCAGCGATGGGGAGCGGGGGATCGGCGACGCTGGTGAAGCAGTTGCAGAGACGCCCGAACAGCGTGCCCTCAATCGCATCCGCGACATCGCCTTCCGTCACCGTCCTCCATGGCCGTGCCAGTTCTGGCGGTTCATTGGATATTACGGCATTGCCGCATTGGACACCATCCTTTCTCCTTTGAACATTGGCTACCAGCGCACCGAAGTCGATGCACGATGGATTCTCCGTTCTGCCGAAACCCATCTTTGCCAGCGAGGCAACGGCTGCCTTGACATCACCTCCGTGCTCCAGCAGGGCATAGACATCGAACTTGTCGTAGTTCTTGTCTATCTCGAAGGGCGCGGCATTACTGGAGAAGATGTGGAATACCCCATTTGTGAGCGTCGCGCCGTGCCTGTCCTTCACTGGTTGCCCTGGGCGTCGCCAGTATTCCTCGCCCCTGTCGTCCGTCCGCAACAACACCCATCCCGCCTTTTCCAGATATGGATGGATGTCGCCCCGTTGCTTGAAGTCATCTATCGGCATGATTTCCCAGAATTCATTACAAGGGTGGATTGACGTGGGTTGAGTTACCGCGTCCCCTCGTGTCTCCACCGTATTCTTCGAATCCTCTTGGCATTCATCCATAGCCTTGGCTGCCGAGAGAAGCACACCACGCTCATCAGAAGTGATGAGCGGAAGTCTGCGCCAGTCTCCTTGCTTCAGAACATAGCCGTCTGATGGTGCGCACAGGATGACGTTGCCCTCGGCACGGGTTTCGATGAGCGTCGTCCGTCTGCCGTTGCGTTCGCCATAGGCCAGTTTGTCTCCCTTCTTGACTTCCTCCTTGCACCGGTATGCGACATGAAAACCGCCAGACTGGCTTTGTTCGACGACCAGCCTGTCGTATAGTTGCTGCGGTACCGCTGCCTTCCACTTGTCGAAAAGCTCGCCGTGGTTATCGAAGTCGATGACCTCGAGGTTGCCAGATACCTTGCCGCAGACGATGCAGAGCGCGTCTGGCTGGTAGCGCTTCCATTCCGCCCTTGTCTGCTGTTCCGTGTTCCGATGGGTCATGTTGTTTTTCCAGCCCCGGGCGAGAGGGCGTTTCCCCTCCCGCGATGCCGCGAGCACGGACAGGCCAGCCTGCCCGTATGCCACGGCACACTCGACGGGGACGAGACACCTCGTTCCCGACGAATCGTTGTCAGTTGTAGTCTGAGTATTTTGGGTCATTTGAATCCCCTTGGAATTTGAGGCGCTGGGGCATGGCCCGCGCCGTGTTCCGGTTGGCTTGCCGCCAGCCACGAAATCTCCGCGTGTGTTCCTGTGTCATGTCTTCATTGTTCTTTCCTCCTGTGGTTGTTGTGGGTTGTCTCCTGTGTCTGGGCAATGGCACAGTTGCTGACATTCGATGATTCTCCAGTCACCTATGTATTCGTATTTCACTGGCATTTTGGATAACAGAACCGTGAAAAAAACACGTCCGATGACATCGCCTTCCCGTGATTGCCGCCAGAGGACGTTCCGGGGAGGCCTCGGATTGCAAGATGGATCGCCCACTGTCGTTAATGCTAATTCAAGGGGGCGATGACACATGCCGATGCAAAAAAGTCACGAATCCGCCGAAAAATGGCGGCTCCTTGGCATCACTGTACTTCTTTCCCGATTCCGTGAAAAACCGCACATGCCAATCGGAAAAAGTTGCCAGCGACAGCCGATTGCGCCGCTGTTCCTTGCCATTGTCCATTTGAATTATCTCCTTGTCGTCTCACTCTTTTACTCAGGTGTTTTTGAAAACGGCAGGATGGATTGCCGAAAAAAGTCGCCGTCTTGCTCAAAAACACTCGGTCTGATTTCGTGCCGTCGCTTTCATTGTCCGTCACCTATGTATCCAACAGATTTCCGAAAATCCGCAACATTTCTTCGTTTTTTTCCGTCATCACGGTCTCCAATTTCTTGAGTCCAGACGAGAGCCGCGCCATTCCGTCACATGTGTTATTCGGTATTTTTCCCGAAATAACAGGTCGGGATCAGCGTTTTTTTGCTTCCATCCCCCATATTCAGAAAAAAACGGCTTTTGTTTTCCATTTCCATGAAAAAAGTGCGTTTTGTTCTAGAATAGAGGCGGCGATTCATCGGTGCTTCAATGGCACGAAAGCAAGAGAGCGTTGACATTCCTCCGCACCCATAGCATTCAAGTTTTTGGGAGATGTGGAAAGTTGTTTCAGACTTTTTTGCCAGAAAAAACTGTCTTGCACTATTTCCGCCATCTATGCATTCAAGTTTTTCGGAGCAGTGTTCGATGGATTCCGTGAAAAAAGTCAT
>JAFRLP010000097.1 GCA_017431185.1 Victivallales bacterium
ACCGCCCCCCTCCAGAGAAGAGTGGGTCTTCTTGAATGACCTGAAGCGACGCGAGACCGTTCATGTCCTTTGGCTGCGAGACAAAAAACACAGGAATGAACTGGATTTGCGCAACGGCTTTCGGCTGGTGAACTCCTTTGGGGATGAGACCGCCCTCGACACCGCTTACCAGGACTGGAAGCGTTTCTGCAAGGAGCTGAAACTGAAAGCCTGCCAAGGGGGCGTCCCCCTGACGCTACGACGGGAGGCACTTCCCGAAGGCGAGGAGAGCCATCGGCTGACCGTCAGCGCACAGGGCATCGAACTGGTCGCAGGGGATGCGGAGGGAATGAGACGTGCCATCTACCTTCTGGAAGACCGAATCACGGCGCAGGATGGCCCGTTCCTCCCATTCTCTTCGCAAACCCGCAAGCCATGGTTGCGCAACCGAATCTCCCGTTGCTTCTTCGGCCCCATCAAACGCCCCCCCTTCAATCGGGACGAATTGATGGACGACATGGACTACTATCCTGACGAATATCTCAATCGCCTGGCCCACGAGGGCGTCAACGGCCTTTGGCTGACCATTGTATTCCGCGAACTGGCGGAGACCTCCTTCACCAGGCGGGACCCAGACGCGCCGCGTCGGCTCGCCAAACTTCGGCGCACCATCGCCCAATGCCTCCGCTACGGCATCAAGACCTGGCTGTTCAGCATCGAGCCGCGCTGGCTGCCAGACGATGACCCGCTCCTGCTCGCCCACCCTGAATTGGGCGGGGCCTTGGGGTGGAACGGCCAGCACTGCTTCTGCACCCAAACGGCGACGGGACAGCAATACCTCTACGAATCCACCAAAGACATCTTCACGCAATTGCCAGGTCTGGGCGGGCTCATCAACATCAGCCACGGCGAGCGCATGACCTCCTGCCTGAGCGCTTCCTCCGCCTTGGAGCCACATCGTCCCAATTGTCCGCACTGCTCGCAAGTCCCGCATTGGAAAATCCACTACGACACCTGCGAGGCGATGGTCCGCGGCATGCGTGAAGCCAATCCCAAGGCGGAGATGATCAGTTGGCTGTATCAGCCGCATGTGGCGTCCACCCGTGACTCCTGGGTCTATGAACTGGCCAGGCACCTGCCAGAGGGGGTTACACTGCAATACAATTTCGAGTCAGGTTCGCTCAAACGCCAATTGGGACGCATGCGCCAAGGCGGGGACTACTGGCTTTCGCATATCGGCCCCAGCGAAATCTTCCGCCGAATTGCAGACAATGCACGGGAGGCACATGTTCCGCTGTCCGCCAAAATCCAGGTGGGGAACTCCCATGAGGTTGCGACCGTGCCGTTCGTCCCCTGACCAGGCCTGCTCTACCATAAATACCGTGCGATGCGCGAGTGCGGCTGCACCAGCGTGATGCAATGCTGGTATTTCGGCAACTATCCAGGCGTCATGAACCGGGCGGCAGGACTTCTGGCCTTTCACGAGTTTGACGGGGATGAGGAGCATTTCCTCACCGAACTGGCCGCCTCGCAATGGGGTCCCTTCGCCACAACTGCGGCGCGCGGATGGGCATACTGCACCCAGGGATACTCCAACTACCCGATGTCCAACGACATGCAGT
>JAFRLP010000098.1 GCA_017431185.1 Victivallales bacterium
GCCGCCACGTTCAGCCCTTGAAACGTTTTTCCAGTTCGGAGGAGGTGATGAGCACCATGGTGGGGGTTCCTGCGGGACTGGCGTAGGGCATGTCGGTTTGCGCAAGGTCCTGGAGCAGAGCGGCGACTTGCGCGTCGGTCAACTGCTCGTGCGCGGATATGGCATGGCGACAGGCGGTTTCGGCCAGATGCAGGGCGCTCTGCCTGGCGGTGACACGGTTGCCCCGCAGGTCGTCTATGATATCACGCACCACCTGGCCGATGTCCTGGTCAGGGAAAGAGGAGGGAACCGCCGAGACAATATAGGAGTTGCCTCCAAAAGGCTCTATCTGAAAACCCAACTGGCTGAAATGCGGAAGGACATTGCGCAGAAAACGGGAGTCATCCGGCGTCAGATTGATGGTGGCTGGAAGCAACAGTTGCTGGCGCAACGCAGGTCCCCTGCTCATTTCATGCAGCAGACGCTCAAAGAGGATGCGCTCATGCGCCGCCCGCAGGGAGACGACCACCAGCCCGTTCTCCCCCTCCGCCAAGGCGTATGCAGTGCCAAGCCGTCCTATCAGACGCATGTTCCGCAGGCCAGAACGCAAGGGAGAGAGCGCTGGCGCATTGGTCTGGGAGAAGGGGGGCGGCGGAACCCTCGTTTCCGACGCGCCTCCCCCGGCGCAGGCGTCGCCGCCCTGTTCCTCCCCGCCTGGCCTGCCAGAGGGAAATGGAGGCGGAATGGCCGGATTCACGTCAGCAGTCCCGCCAGAGGGAAATGGCGGCGGAATGGCCGGATTCGCGCCAGCAAACTTGCGCGAATAATCCCCCAGGCTGCCAGGACGCTGCGTGACGAGGGGAGGCAAATCCAGCGGCAAAGAAGGCTGATGGTTCACCGGCAGCCCTGGCAAAGGCAATTCGGGCTGGACGGCTGGCGGAGCCGACGGCGTGACATCGACAGCCGACGTTCCCGCCGGCTCCATCGGCGGTCCGCCGGGCATCGTGCGCAAAGCGCGCCGAATGGCTCCGCCGACAATCTCCCCGACCTCACGGGGTTCGCGGAAACGCACTTCCCGCTTGGTGGGGTGGACATTGACGTCCACCCGGTCAGGAGCCAAATCGATGTAGAGCAGGGCGCCAGGATAACGCCCCTTCATCACCAGATTCTCGTAGGCGTCACGCAGGGCGAAGAACACCGTGTCCGCCGACGCCACGCGACCATTGACCACGATGCGCTGTTCGCGCCGTGTCGTGCGCGTGAATCCTGGCGTGGTGATGAAGCCGCGGACACGCACACCGCCCTCCTCGTAGTCCACCGGCAGCATGGCTGCAAACATCTCCTTGCCCAGCACGGCGACCGCACGGTCCGCCAGCCTCTCCGTCGCCACGGTGCGCAGATGCTCACGGCCATTGATGGTGAGCGTGAACGCGACGGAGGGGCGAGCCAGCGCCTCCATCCGAACCATCTCCTCAATGTAGCCGTCCTCGGTGTCGGGTCCGCGCAGGAACTTGCGGCGGGCCGGAAGGTTGGCGAACAGCTGCCCGACGCGGATATTGGTGCCCGCCGCGCAACCGCAGTCGCGCACCTCCCGGATCGCGCCGAAATCGACGAGCACCTCAGTGCCCGCCGCATCCTCCTGACGGCGCGTCTGCAAACTGAATCGGCTGATGCTGGCAATGCTGGGCACGGCCTCGCCCCGAAAGCCCAGAGTGGCGATGTGCCCCACATCGCCAGTGCCCGAAATCTTGCTGGTGGCATGGGTCTCCAGGCAGAGCAGAGCGTCAGCCCTGTCCATGCCGCAGCCATCGTCTATGACCTGAATGAGCCGCTGTCCGCCCTGTTCAATCAGAATGCGGATGGCATGGGCGCCTGCGTCAATGGAGTTCTCGACCAACTCCTTGACCACGGAAGCGGGACGCTCCACGACCTCGCCAGCCGCGATGCGCCCCACCAAGTCAGAGGACATCAGGTGGATGCTACCCATGCGTCTTGCCGATTTTCCAGCGCGGAGCCTTCGTCATTTGGTCAGCTGTTCCAGCGCGGCCAGGTATTTGGCGGTGGTTTTGGCCACGACGTCCGCCGGCAGGACTGGGGCTGGCGGCTCCCGGTTGAAGTTCACGCTGTCCAGCCAGTCACGCACAAACTGCTTGTCCAGGCTGGGGGGATTGGAGCCAGGACGGTACGAGTCGGCGGGCCAGAAGCGGCTGGAGTCGGGGGTGAGCACCTCGTCCCCCAAAGTCAGCACGCCATTCTCGTCGAGTCCGAACTCGAACTTGGTGTCGGCGATGATGACCCCTCTGGTCAGAGCGTAATCCGCCGCGGTCTTGTAGAGGTCAAGTGCGAAATCCCGCACCTTCGCGGCCATCTCCTGGCCGATGATGCCCTCCATCTGCGCATAGCTGATGGCCTGGTCATGCCCCGACTCCTCCTTGGTTGTCGGCGTGAAGATGGGCGCGTCGAGTTTGGAGCAGTTCTGGTAGCCGGCGCGCAGAGGAATGCCGCAGACGCTGGAACTCTTCTGGTACTCCTTCCAGCCGGAGCCAGCCAGATAGCCGCGCACGATGCACTCGATGGGCAGCATCTTCAGTTTGCGCACAATCATCGAGCGTCCGTCCAAATCCTTGGCGTAGGGCTGGAGCAAGGCGGGATACCTGGTGACGTCCGCCGTGATCAGATGATTGGGGCGGTTGCCGAAGAGTTTGAACCAGAAGAGGGAGAGTTGGGTGAGGACGCGCCCCTTCTGTGGGATGCCGTTTGGCATGATGACGTCAAAGGCGCTGATTCGGTCAGTCGCCACAAACAGAATGCTGTCGCCCAGGTCATAGACGTCCCGCACTTTGCCGGTGGCTGGGGCAGGCAGGCCGGCGATTTCTGTTTTGAGCAATGCTTGGTTGGAGTCGTACTGCATGATGTTTTCCTTTGGTGGGCTTTGCCCGTGTGACTTGTGATTTTCCAAAAAAGGATTACAGTATAAGATATACCCTTTTTCCCTGCGTTCAACCCGGAACAACCATAAACAGGAGCAAAAATGACAGATTTGCGCGCCGGAAAGCCCGCCACCCCCGACATGCTGGTGGATTTGGCGGAACTCAAACGCCTCTATTACGAGGGCAAGCCCAATCCAGACGACCCAGGAAAGCGAGTCTCCTTCGGCACTTCCGGGCATCGCGGCAGTTCCCTCAAGGGGACATTCACCGAGGCCCACATTCTGGCCATCGCGCAGGCGGTGTGCGACGTGCGCAAGGACCTGGGGGTGGACGGACCGCTCTTCCTGGGCATGGACACGCACGCCCTCTCCGCATGGGCGCACGAGACCGCCCTGCGCGTCTTCGCGGCCAACCAAGTGCAGGTGCGCATCGCCCCACGGCAGGGGTTCACCCCCACGCCCGTCGTCTCCCGCTCCATCATCCGCCACAATGCCGGTCGCACCAGCCACCTGGCGGACGGCGTGGTCATCACGCCCTCCCACAATCCACCCGAGGATGGCGGCATCAAATACAACTACACCCATGGAGGCCCCGCCGAACAGGCCATCACCAACCGCATCCAGGATTTGGCGAACAGTTACCTGAAGGAGGGCAACACCAAGGTCAATGCGCTTCCCGAAGCCGGTCTGCGCGAACTCCCGCAGGTGCAGGAGACCGATTACTGCGGATCCTATGTCCGCGACCTGGCGGACATCATTGACTTCGCCCCCATCCGTCAGGCTGGACTTCGGCTGGGTGCGGATGCGCTGGGCGGCGCAGGGCTTGGCTACTGGCGTCCCATCGCCGAGGCATACGGCCTGGACATCACGGTGCTGGACGACACGCCCGACCCCACCTTCCGCTTCATGCGCGTGGACCACGATGGCCGCATCCGCATGGACTGCTCCAGCCCATACGCCATGGCGGGACTGGTCAACCTCAAGGACCGCTTTGACCTGGCCTTTGCCAATGACCCCGACTTTGACCGCCACGGCATCGTCTGCCCTGGCTATGGCCTGATGAACCCCAACCACTACCTGGCTGTCGCCATTGAGTACCTGTTCACGCACCGCACCGCATGGGCAGCGACCACAGGCGTCGGCAAAACTCTGGTCAGCAGCCTGATGATTGACCGTGTGGCGGCCAGACTCGGACGGCGGCTGGTCGAAGTGCCAGTCGGTTTCAAGTGGTTTGTCGAGGGACTCTCCAATGGCACGTTGGGGTTTGGCGGCGAGGAGAGCGCGGGAGCCAGTTTCCTGAAAAAGGACGGCAGCGTCTGGACAACGGACAAGGACGGCATGATTCTCGCCCTGCTGGCAGCCGAAATCACGGCGGTGACGGGCAAGACCCCAGCAGCCCGCTACGCCGAACTGGAACGCGAATTCGGCGTGGCATGCTACCATCGCCTCGACACTCCCGCCACGCCCGAAATGAAGGCGAAGGTCGCCACGCTCACGGCGGAGACCGTGACGCTGGGGGATTTGGCGGGCGACCCCGTGCAGGCGGTGCTGACCAAAGCGCCAGGCAACCAGGCGTCCATCGGCGGCGTGAAGGTGCTGGGCGCCAACAGTTGGGTGGCTGTTCGCCCGTCTGGCACGGAGAACATCTGCAAGGTCTATGGCGAGTCGTTCCTTGGTCCAGAGCATCTGGACAAAGTGCTGGCCGCCGGCGCCGCCCTCCTCTCCCCGAATGCCTAACGCCATCCTCCAACATGCCAGAC
>JAFRLP010000099.1 GCA_017431185.1 Victivallales bacterium
GACTCCTTCGCCACCATCGAGGAGGCGCTCGGCCCCGTGGTCATCTACCGCACGGGGCAGGAGCGCGTCGTGTATCTGAACATCGACGTGTACGACCGGTCCCTGGGAGAGGTCTTTTCCGATTTGCGCGCGTCCATCAACGAGAACATCCTCCTTCCGCCAGGAGTAGCCATCACCTACGACGGGCAGATCAAGGAGCAGGGCAAGGCCTTCAGCGACCTGACGCTGATGCTTGTGCTAGGCGTGCTTCTGGTCTATATGGTCATGGCCGCGCAGTTCGAGTCCTACCTGGCCCCGTTTGTGGTGATGTTCTCCATTCCATTCGCCTTCGCAGGCGCCATCTTCGCGTTGGCAATCACTGGCAAGACGCTCAACATCATGAGCTTCATCGGCCTGATCATGCTGGTCGGCACGGTGGTCAACAACGCCATCGTGCTCATCGACTACATCGACATCCTGCTGGCGCGTGGGACACCAGTGGCGGAGGCCGTGCAGAACGCGGGACGCGCCCGCCTGCGCCCCGTGCTGATGACCACCTTCACCACGGTCTTCGGCATGACCCCGATGGCCATCTCCACCAGCACGGGGTCCGAACTATGGTCTCCCATGGCCATCGCCATCATTGGCGGACTGTGCATCTCCACGCTGGTCACGCTCATCTTCATTCCCACCGTTTACGGCCTGGTCAAGAAGGCCCCAGTCAAGGCGAACGCATGAAAACCACCCAATACAAGATGGTCTGGCTCATCTACAACATCTCCATCGAAGAGGAGGTTGCGGATTTGCTGGACAAGGCTGGCATCTCCTGCTACACCCAATGGCCGCGTGTGCATGGCAAGGGCCTCACCACCGGCCCCAAACTGGACAACAGCATCTGGCCAGGGGCCAATGCCGCCATCATGACCGTCACCACCGACGAACAGGCCAGGAGCCTCATGGAGGCGGTGCAAAACCTCCGCGACGAGATAGGGACCCACGAGGGACTCAAGGCCTTCCTCACCCCAGTCGAGCAGATGACCGGAGACATCTGAACACCACCCTCCCCCCGATTCCGCCCTCCCGCCATGCCATTCCCCATTCACGGGGGGAAAATGGCGTCTGTCACTTTGTCGCTGGCGTGGAGTCAAAATACCGGCGGACGGCCTGGCGGTGCTGGGGGTGGACGGCCTCCCTCTCGCCACCCGCCTGGGATTGTCCGCGCAGATTCCCTGCCTGCGGAGCCTTGGGGGCCTCATCCTGATTGGCCGGTGCAGTATAGTATTTTCGGAGAAGCGGACTGTCGGCAGGGAGGGTCTCGCTTTGCAGCTGTCCCTCGAAGCCTTCCTGGGCTTGCAGTCTTTTTGTCTGTCCCGACAAGTCCAACGGCGCACTTCCGCCGTCCCCATGTGCCGGACCGTCATCCGCCTTGCCGCCATCTGCCTTTCCGTCTTTTGCCTGTCCCCCCTCACCGCCCTGCCCCAGTTGCTGGGCCAATCCACCTTGGCCTTGCGCTTCCAGCCACTGGCGTAGCGTCTCGCCGCCTGACATGCGCAACGTGACGGAACAGCCACCCTCCTGCGCCTTCTTCAGCCGTTCACGCAGACTGGATGCGTTCTCCTTCAGGGAGTTGACCAGTTCCCGCAACTGTTCGGTTGAGAGTTCAGCCAAGTCAATGGATTGCCCCTCCTGCTCCCCCAAAGCCTGCTGCATCAGTCCTTTCAATTCCGCATCCTCCTTCATCAGTTTGTCCAAAACCTGCTGCAGTTCCGCTTCGAGCGCGGCCCGTTCCCGGTTCTCCAGCCGCAAGGCCTCCAAGGCCTCGGCAAGTTTCTCGCGATTATGGGCCGTGTCCTGCAATTCGGCGAAAGCCTGATTGCTCCCCTGGGAGATGCGCTCCTCCAGGGCATCCAGCAATTGATATGTACGCGCAGCCTCGGCTGCCTCATTGCGTTCCGCAATCTCCGCAAGCAAGGTTTTCAGTTCGGTGACCTGCTCCTCGGGCAGCAGCCGTTCCTTTTCCAGGACCGCCAACTGCTCCGAGAGTTTGGCCGTTTCGTCCTGGATATCCAACCGGGTCGGCATATTTTCCGCAAGGGGATGAATGGGCAGAGTCCAGGCAATGACCACAAAGACGAGACCGACCGCCCCCCACAGAGCCTCGCGCAGCCAGTTTACCCGCAGTCGAGGCGCCCGAAGGTCGGGCAAAGGCCAATCCCCCCTTTCCGCGCCAGCCAACAGCAATCCATGGGCGCAGCATTCGTCATCCAGCCAGGCCAGCAGCTGCGCCGATGCAGGCACGTTGCGGCGCAAATGGCGGACAGTCGCCAAAACGCCCGCCGCCAGCGCAACCGGCGCAAAACACCCCAGCGCCCAGTGGGACGGCCAGCCGCAGAGCCGCACCAGCAGCACCAGCCCCCCCATTGCAAACATCGCGACACCCGCTGCTCCCAACGCATATCGCGCCCCCAGTCGCCAAGCCAATGCACTGCGGAGTTTCGCCACCACCATATCTGCGTTCTGCCCCATGCACACCTCCTTCAATCACTGCTTCGGCTTCCCTTGCGCCGCACCACATTTCGGTAGATTCCATGCCGATAGAAATGCCCCAGACGCACAAACCATGGCGGGTGTTCCAGGCACTCCCGAATCTCCCCCTGCACCAGTTCAGGATAGGTCATCTGCAGGATTTTTCCCAAGGAGTGCAGGTCCATCACCCGAAACATCCGAAAATAGAGTTTTCGGAGCAAGAGACGCGAAGTGTTCAAGTTGACGCTGGTTGCAAAGTCAATGAGCCAGGGATGGCCATCCTTCCCCACCAGAATGTTGGCGCGTCGAAGGTCGCCATGGGCAATTCCATGCTCATGCAGCACCAGAACCATGGAGACGAGTTCCTCGAAAAACGAACGGGACTGGGTTTTCTCCGGATGGTGCTCCGGATTCTCCACGTGGCCGAGGTTGGGAATATACTCAATCGCGTAACTGTTCTCATCCAGCCAGCCAAGTGGCCTGGGCACCCGTGCCAGAGCATGGGACTGAATGTAGTCCAGGGCGGAGTATTCATTGGCAAGGCAGCGCTTGCCTAGCAGCAGGCGCATCAGCCAGGGACGCTGACGATAGGTCTTGAGCAGCAGCTCCTGACCTTCCCCGCTGGCGCGGAACACATCCGCGTCCCCAATGGATTTGGCCAGTTTCAGCGGCTCAGCATGGCTGAGCAACTCATCCAAAGAGATGGAGAGCTGACGTTTTTCAGGGGCATTTGCAGCCAGTTGGGTTGTTTTTTTGGTTTTCTGCATCAAATTATAGCAATTGAGGAGACGCCTTTCGTGCGAAATGCGTGTCCGAAATCGGCATTCACATTTATTACTATACTCCCAACCTGCTTTTTTGCCAGAAACGCAGGGGTCTTTTGATGATTCAATTCACGCAAATTTCCAAAGCCTTCGGCACCCAGCAGGTGTTGAATGAGGTCAGTTTCACGGTGCATGACGGAGAACGGGCGGGTTTTGTCGGTCCCAATGGCGCCGGAAAAAGCACCATTTTCGAACTTTTGACAGGCAACCAGACGCCTGACAAAGGCGAAGCCACATACCCAGGCAACAAACGCCTGGCATACGTCCGCCAGCAGCTGCACGGCATCGCCAATGGCGTACCCCTGCTGGATTACGTGGAAAACGCCATGCCAGAACTGGAGGCTCTCCACGACCAGATGCTGTCGTTGGAGGAGAGGCTCCAGACGCTTCAGGATGACTCCAGCCGTGCCCGTCTCCTTCAGCAGCTGGGGGAGATGCAGACCCGTTATGAACATGAGGGCGGATACGAACTCAAGAATCGCGCCGAGACCATCCTCAGCGGTCTGGGCTTTGCCACCCGGCGGTTCCACGACCAGTTCAACGCCTTCTCGGGCGGCTGGAAGATTCGTGCCGAACTGGCGCGCAATCTGGTGGCCAGACCTGACATCCTGCTGCTGGACGAGCCAACCAACTATCTGGATGTCCCTGCGGTCGAGTGGCTGCAAGGATTCCTGCGCACCTTCGACGGAACCCTTCTGCTCATCTCCCATGACCGTTACCTGCTCAACAGCCTGACCAACGTCACCTTTGAGGTAATGGGAGGCACTGTCACTCGCTACAACGGCAACTACTCCCAATACATCCGTCTGCGGGAGTCACGCCACGACCAACTGCTCTCCACGCAACGCAACATTGA
>JAFRLP010000100.1 GCA_017431185.1 Victivallales bacterium
AATCTAGACTAAAACACTTTTGCCCATTCGGAGAAAATGATGCCAGGCGATATGCAAAACAAACCGTTGCTGGACGGGCGCTGCCTCATGGTCGGCATGTCCATCCTCATGGCACAGGGGTGCCAACGGGTCAAAAACTTCCATAATCTTCTGGAGGACGAATGGGCTGGGCGGGAGTCCGCACTGGATTTTCTGCACCAGGGCACGACCATCCTCGGCCAGCTTCTGGAATGGAACAGCGGGATAACCCAGGTTCTGCTGGACGAGGCGGCCACCGACAGTCTGCGGGAGGTCATCGGCACCGCCCCCCTGCTGGCAGGCGTGGCGCGCAACCTGCCCAATGCCCAAATGCATGACCGTCAATCCACCATCGTGGCGGGCAACACCTACCAACTTCAGGCGCTCCTGCTTGACATGGGGCTGGCCGTCTCCGCCAACTCCACTCTGCCCCTGCTCATGGCCTGCTTCCAGGCGGATTTTTCCGAGGCCATGCTCAGTTCCGTGCGGTCATCCCTGTCGCCGGACAAGTACGCCATCATCGGCATGACCGCGCAGGAGAACGCAGAAATCAACCTGGACACCTACGTCACCCTGCCCGCCTACCTGAATTCCCTGAAGGAGGGAGGGGAACCGCTGCGGCTCATCGCCTGGCTTGGGGCGACCGCCCTGCACAAAGGCGAGGTCCTTGTCCACCAAAGCGGACCGCTGCATGGCGTGCTGCTGCTGTTGCCCACCGCCACAGCTCACAGTGACGAGTCCCTGCGCGCACACCAGCGCAAGGACTCCCGCCCCGAAACCATCCTCCTGGTCGATGACGAGGACATGATTTGGGACGTGGTGTTCGACATGCTCACCGACTTGGGCTACACCGTCGTGATGGCGGGCAACGGGCGCGAGGCCGTGGAGATCTTCCAGGCCAACCCCAGCGAATTCGACCTGGTCCTGCTCGACATGCTGATGCCTGAAATGAACGGAAGCGAGGCCTTCTATGAACTGAAGAAATCCGCGCCAGACATCCGTGTGCTCCTCGCCAGCGGATATGTGAACGAGGAGGATGTCCAGGACGTCCTCACGGCGGGAGCCAATGGCTTTCTCCGCAAACCCTATCGTCTGCGGGACTTGGCCCGCAAGATACGTGACATACTAGACAAATGAACGAAGGAACCGCGAAGGAAGTTCGCCTTTCCCGTTCCCTTTTCTAACAACTCCGAATCTCTCGAATGACCGACAATTTCCACCAGCCCCAGGGCATGCGCCTGGCCAAATACCTGTCCAACGCGGGCATAGCCTCCCGTCGCCGCAGCGAAGAACTCATCACCGAAGGACGCATCACCGTCAACGGCCTAGCCGTGCTCACCCCCGTGTGCATTGTGGTTCCCGGACGGGACAGGATCTGCTACGAGGGGCGCGAAATCACCCAAGGCCAGCGGCAGTATGTCCTGCTCAACAAGCCAGTCGGCTACACATGCAGCGCATCCGACCCGCACGCCGACAGGCTCATCTATGACCTGCTCCCCGAATCCATGAAGCACCTTTACTATGTCGGACGGCTGGACAGGGACACCGAAGGCCTCCTGATTCTGACCAATGACGGCGATTTGGCGCAGGCCCTGACACATCCCTCCCGCGAAGTGCCCAAAAAATACATCGCCGACTGCGACGGCAGGCTCTCCGCCAGCGCCATTGACGCCATGCTTGACGGCATTGAGGACGAGGGGGAACTGCTCCGTGCCAGAAGCGTGCGTCCCCTTCGCGAATATGACGACGGTCTGCTGCTGGAGGTCATTCTGACCGAAGGCAGGAAACGCGAGGTGCGCCGCCTTTGCCGCGCCGTGGGACTTCGTGTGCGTCGCCTGGCCCGCACCGAACTCGCCAATGTCAAACTCGGCGAACTCGCCTCGGGGGACTGGAGGGCCCTGACCCCCGAGGAACTCGACGGCCTCCGCTCCCTTGCGATATCACCCCGTAGAAGATGACCGACCAACTCCCCAATTTTCCTGACGATACGGACGCTTTGCCGCCCATGGAGGGTTTTCTGCCCGCCGATGATGAGCATATCGCCCGCGAGAAGCGCAAGGCGCGTGAAATGCGCGCCTCACAGTGGTGGAAAACCCAACTCTCCAAGGGAGTGTGCCACTATTGCGGGCGGCATATACCCGCCAGGGAACTGACGATGGACCACCTTGTCCCCATCATTCGCGGCGGTTTCACCCGCAAGGGCAATGTCGTGCCCTGCTGCAAGGAGTGCAACAACGCCAAAAAGTACATGATGCCAGACGAATGGCAGGCTTATCTGGAAAAACTGCGCAAATGAATCAGGAAACACTTGTCGCCCAACTGAAGGCGCTGGTCGTGCAGACCTCCACTCGACTGCCCGAAGATGTCCGCGGGGCTTTGCGGCAGGCGTTTGACCATGCAGACGACGGCTCCCCCGAGTCCAGCACCCTCAAGACCATCCTGAAGAACGTTCGGCTGGCCGCCGAATCCAGGCAGCCCATCTGCCAGGACACGGGGGCGCTGGTCTTCCGCATCCGCGCGCCCGGGGGAATCAGCCATCGCCTGGTCGAGCAGTGCGCCTGCACCGCCGTAGCCCAGGCCACAGCCGAAGGAATCCTGCGCCAGAACTGTGTCGAGACGCTGACAGGGCACAACACCGGCAACAACCTGGGAGAGGGACTGCCCGTCTTCCACTGGCTGGAGGAAGACCGCGATGATTTGGAGGTCTCCCTGCTCCTCAAAGGCGGCGGCAGCGAGAACATGGGAGTCCAGTACAGCCTTCCCGACAACGCATTGGGTGCTGGCCGCGATCTGGAGGGCGTCAGGCGCTGCGTGCTTGACGCCATTTACCGTGCGCAGGGGAAGGCGTGCTCTCCCTGCATTGTCGGGGTATGCGTCGGCGGGGACCGCGCCACTGGATACGAGACCAGCAAGGAGCAACTGTTCCGCCACCTTGGCGAGCGCAATCCCGAGCCAGCCCTGGCCGAATTGGAGACACGACTGGTATCCGAGGCCAACAGCCTGGGCATCGGCCCGATGGGACTGGGCGGCAAGACCACAGTCCTGGAGGTGTTTCTCGCCACCCGCTGCCGCATCCCCGCCTCCTATTTCGTCAGCGTCTCCATGATGTGCTGGTGCTGTCGGCGCCAAACCTGCACCATCCCCTTGAAATGACCCGTCTCCCGTCTATCCATCTGCTGGCCAGTGTGTTTTTCCTGTGTGCGGGGCTTGCCATGGGTGGGCTTCCGCAGGAGTGGCGTCTGCGCACCTGGCAGAATGGCCAGCCTCACCTCACCAAGCCCGCCGTTCCCTCCGACGCAGACGGCGCGCTGCTGCCGCTCTCTTTTCCAGGCCGCACCGAGTGCGTCACGGGCGTTGACCTGAACGCCTGGTCCAGGGCGACAGGCGTGGTTCTGCGTTTCAAGGCGCCTGACACCCTGCCCTCCCACGCCATCCTGACCATCTTCACCAAAGACGGGGATGACCTGTGGCGCCAAATCCGTCTCCCCTTCCCGTGCCCAGACCAGAATGGAGTCAGCCAGGCGCAACTGCCCTTGGCGGGACGGGCGGCAGTCCAGGCGTGGCAGCCTGTCGGGCATCAGGCCACCTGGTCGCCACTGACCACGCGCCATCTGCAGGAGTTCGGCTGCATCGTCGAATCGGACACCGGGCACGAGGAGAAATACCAAGGCGAAGTCACCCTCCTGAAAATGGAACTGACCCAGGACAGTCTCCTCGGCTGGCCTCAAAAGGTTCGCGACCTGCGCTGCACTCCCGCAAATCCCCAAGTCGGCCAGATTGTGGAGGTCAGTTTCCGCCTGGACTGCTGGCCCACAGCCCCCTTTGATTCCGGCAGGACCAACATACACGGCACGGCAACGGCCCCTGACTCCACCGTCACCCAATTGCGGGGATACTATCACGAGGGTTTCCTCTATGACCGCGACGTCCACGACAAAAACCGCTGCCTGACGCCAGACGGCGAGCCCTGCTTTCGACTCCGCTATTGCCCCAGAGCGCCCGGACGGCACACGCTCGACATCCAGGCGGACATCGACGGGGCGCATTTTCAGTTGCCAGCCTACTCCTTCGATGCATTGCCCGCCGCTTTCCATGGCTACCTTCAGGTGGACAGAAAACAGCGCCGCTTCTTCGAGTACAATGACGGCACGCCTTTTCTGGGCATTGGCATGAATGTGCGTTCGCCCTTCGACAACCGCTATCGGGAGGTCGCGCCCTATTCCCTGTGGCAGGACCTCGGCCTGGCCGCATACGACCATCTTTTCCCGCGCTACCGCCAATGCGGCATCAATGTCGTCGAGGTCTGGATGTCCTCCTGGTGGCTGGCGCTGGAGTGGATTCACGACTCCCCCGGCTTCCATGGCGTCGGCCACTACAACCAGTATCGCGCCTGGATGCTTGACCACATTGTTCGTCTGGCCGAGGAGAACGGGATTAAACTCATCCTGGTCATCAATAACCACGGCAAATTCGCCATGCACTACGACACCGAGTGGGGGCGCAACCCCTTCAACGTCAAGAACGGCGGATATCTCACCAAATGCGAGGAGTACTACACGAATGAGCGCGCCCGCCAGGACACCAGAAACCTGCTGGATTACGTGGTTGCGCGCTGGGGACAGTCCCCCGCCATCCTGGCCTGGAAACTGTTCACGGAAGTTGACCTGACAGGTCCCGACCTGGATTACTACAAACATCCCGAGGTGGCGGCCTGGCACGCGGAAATGGGAAAATACCTCAAAGGCATCGACCCCGCCCAACACCCCGTCACCACCCACTGGATGCTCGGCTACCACCGCATCAACGAGGCCATCGCCAAACTCCCCGAACTGGACTTCCTCTCCACCGACGCCTACTACAGCGGCGGGCAATCCACCTCCGCCCTGCTTCAACTGCTGCACGGCGGCAAGAACTACGGCGACGCCCGTGACAAGCCGCTGGTCATCACCGAGTACGGCGGCTCCTCATACGGCGATGACATGACGGCGTTTGTCAAACAGGTACCCATCGGCATTTGGAGCGGGTATTTCATGAACATGCCCATCGTGCCGATGTACTGGTGGTTTGCCCTGGCGGAAGACAAGAACCTGTACCAGGAATACGCCGGTCTCTCCGCCTACGCCCGCAACGAGAACCGCCACGACTTGTCCCCCAGCCAGTTTGACACCCCCGACAACCGTCTGCGGGTCTATGTCCTCCATGGCAAAAACAGCACGCTGGCCTGGGCGTTTGACCGGGAATACTACCTGACGCCGACGGAGAACCTTGTGCCCAAATCCCAGGCAGGCGCCACACTGGTTCTGCCGGCGCCCACCGCAGGGACATGCCAGGCGGAAATCTGGGACGCGACGGCAGCCAAACTCCTGGCCACCCTCTCTCTCCAGCCCGCCCAGGGCAAGGTCACGCTTCCCCTGCCAGAGTTCAGGCGGCACATCGCCTGCAAACTACGGCCCCAATGAAGCGCACTATTGACCGCCGGGACTGCTGACCTTGCGCACAATGGCACGGTCAAAGTAGTTGATTCGCATGCCCGCGTCGGTCACGATGGTCTGGGCATTGACGCCGCTGGAACGCGGGCTGAGCAGGAAGGTGACGACATTGGCGGGTTCCGACGTGTCGAGGCAGCGGCGCCGGGGAATGACCTGCTCCGCATACAGATAGGCGTCAATATAACCGGGAATGCCAGCGGAGGCGGAGGTCTTGAGCAGTCCCGCCCCCACCGCATTGACCCGTATCTCGCGGGAGACATTCTCCGCCAGCGACTTGGCCAAAAACACCACGCTGGAGTCCAGGGCCGCCTTAATCGGTCCCATGTAACCGTAATTCTCCGAGGCCATCTCCGTCGTCGATATGCTCATCGTGACGATGGACGCATCCGGCGCGAACAGCGCCTTGAGCCTATCGCACATCTGGACCAGCGAGAAGCAGGAGATGTCCACCGCCTGCAGGAAATCACGCTTCAAGGTGCCATGGAAAGGCTTCAGCCCCTCGCTGAAGTTGGCGAAGGCAAGCGAGTGGACAAAGCCATGGACAACGGGGAAATGATCCGCCACCCGCGTGGAGAAAGCCCCCATGTCCTCATCCGACTCCACATTGCAGACGATGGCGCGCGCGTCCTCGCCAATCAGTTTGCGATTCCTCTCCAGCAGTTCCTGGTCTTTGAACACGTAGAGGATGTTGGCCTGACACTCGCGCAAGGCACACGCCACCGCCCAGGCCACGCTCCGCCGATTGGCGACCCCCGTCAGCACGATGTTCCGATTTTCCAAACGCATGAAATCCATTGTCTCGCTATCTCCGTTTCCATTGCGGCTCTTGCAAACGACATACTTTATCACCGTTCCGGCATTTTTCCCACCAGCCACCGCGAAATTCCCCCAAATCGCTCGATTTTGATTGCATATATTTGACAAAACTTTCACTTTTGCTTGATTTTGATTGAAAATTTTCGGGGTGTGTCCTTGCAAAAAACCGTTTTGGAGATTATATTGGTGATTGAACAAGGAAAGGAACACAAAATCACTCATCACCGAAGAGGCATTGCCAATGGCTGACGAACTCCAAGCGCTTTTAGACCGCATAACCAATGACGAACTCAAGAAAGCCGACTCCGAGAAGGAGCGGATAATCGCCGAGGCCAAAAAACAGGCTGCGGAGATTGTGCGCCAGGCTCAGGCGGAGGCCGACGCCACCCGTGCGGCGGCCGCAAAGGAAGCCGAGATGTTCGCGAAAAAGGGGCAGGAGGCGCTCCATCAGGCTTCCCGCGACATCCTCATCTCCCTGCGCGCGCAGTTGGAGTCGCGCGTCAGCAAGGCGGTCAATGAACTGATACGCGGCAGCGCCAAAGGCGCTGAACTGGGCAGGATCATCACCAGTCTGATCACAGGCTTCCTCCAATCGGACGGCAGGCAGGATGACATTCGCATTCTGGTTGCGGAAGATGACCTCGTGAAGGTACAGGCAGCAGTCCAGGCAAGCCTGACGGATGATTTGCGCGCCCATGTGGAACTCGCTCCAGCCCACGCCGTCACAGGCGGATTCAAACTCGCGTTCCGCCAGTCGGCGGTGGTCTATGACTTCACGGACCAGGCGTTGGCCGAGACCGTCGCCGCCTATGTCAGCCCCAAAGTGGCCGCAGTCATCGCCCCTGAAAACTAACGACGCGGGGAGACCCCAGATGGCCGTTGACCTGTTTTACTACCTGAGCACATTGCCGTATCTGAAGCCCGGCGACCCGCCCCCGATGGGAAGCGCGGAGTTCCTGGCCAGATGTCGTGCCAGTCTTGCGCCTGACCTGGCGGACGCGGTGGCGCAGGCGGCTCTCCTCCCGCCCACCGAAGGCGCTGGCACGGAAACCATGCGACGCTGGTTCGCCTTCGAGACCTTTCTGCGCAACTCCGCGGCAGCCATCCGCCTCGCCCGTTTCCAGCGCAGCGGACTGACCTTCACGCCCAGGGACACGGATTACCTCTCGCCCTCTCTCCGCAAGCAGGTGGAGGACGCCCTCGCCCTCCCATCCCCCGCCGAAAGGGAGAATGCCCTGGACATGGTTCGCTGGCGCCACCTTGATGAAATGGAGTCAGGGCACTCCTTTGACCAAACGCTTCTCGAAATCTACGCGCTCCGGCTCCTTTTGCTGGAGAAGCAGGCGTCCCGCAACCTCAAGGAAGGCAAGGCTGCCTTTGCCTCCGTCCTTCAGGATGGCCTAAGCCAGGCTCAGGCCAGCCGCGTGGACACGGAACTGTAATTCTCACTCACTTATATCGAACAGGCTGTCAAGAAATGGAAGAAATCAAACAGACCGGCAAAGTCACGGGAGTCAACGGAAACCTGGTCAGCGTGGCCTTCGACGCCCGCGTCATCCAGAACGAAGTCGCATTTGTGCAGCTTGCAGACGGGACACGGCTGAAATCCGAAGTCATCCGTGTGCGCGGACGAGAGGCCGACTTGCAGGTTTTCGAAAGCACAGTGGGAGTCAAGGTCGGAGACAATGTCGAATTCACGGGAGACCTGCTCTCCGTGGAACTGGGGCCCGGACTGCTCACCCAGGTCTATGACGGACTGCAAAACCCGCTCCCAGAATTGGCCAAGCAGACCAGTTACTTCCTGCAACGCGGCCTGTATGTCTA
This sequence comes from Victivallales bacterium, assembly GCA_017431185.1. The sequence continues at coordinate 8,148 of JAFRLP010000100.1, forward strand.
TCCGCTCAACCGCGAGAAGCGCTGGAACTACCAGCCTGTGGCCAAATGCGGAGACACGCTGAAGGCAGGCGACACGGTGGGAACCGTTCCCGAGGGAATCTTCCAGCACCGAATCATGCTGCCCTTCGCCTGGAGCGGCGAGTGGCAGATTGTCGAGACCGCCTCCCCTGGCGAATACAACATCACCCATGTCATCGCCAAGGCCAGCAACGGCCAGGAGACCCGCAACATCACGATGGTGCAGAAATGGCCGGTCAAAATCCCCGTCACCTGCTACAAGGAGAAACTGCTGGCGCACGACCCGCTCATCACACAGGTGCGAATCATCGACTCCTTCTTCCCCGTCGCCAAAGGCGGGACCTTCTGCACACCCGGCCCCTTCGGCGCGGGGAAAACCGTGCTCCAGCACGCCCTCGCGCAGCGTTCCGAAGCGGACATCGTCATCGTCGCTGCCTGCGGCGAACGCGCCGGCGAAGTGGTCGAAATCCTCCGCGAATTCCCGCATCTGGACGACCCGCGCACGGGACGCCACCTCATTGACCGAACCATCATCATCTGCAACACCTCCTCCATGCCGGTGGCGGCACGCGAGGCCTCCATCTACACCAGCGTGACGCTGGCGGAATACTACCGCCAGATGGGACTGAACGTGCTCCTGCTGGCGGACTCCACCTCCCGCTGGGCGCAGGCCCTGCGCGAACTGTCCGGGCGCCTGGAGGAAATCCCCGGCGAAGAGGCGTTCCCCGCGTACCTGGAGTCCCGTGTCGCCGCCTTCTACGAGCGCGCCGGCCTGGTGCGGCTCAACGACGGCAGCAACGGCTCCATCACCATCTGCGGCGCGGTCAGCCCTGCGGGCGGCAATTTCGAGGAACCCGTCACCCAGGCCACCCTGAAGGTGGTCGGGTCGTTCCTGGCGCTCTCCCGTGACCGGGCCAACGCCCGCCGCTACCCATCCATCCATCCGCTGGAGAGCTGGAGCAAGTACGCCAGCATCATTCCGGCTGCCAAGGTGAACAAGGCGCGCGCCATCCTGAAGGCGGGCAACGAGGTCGGACAGATGATGAAGGTGGTTGGCGAGGAAGGAACGCCCGTCGTCGATTTCGTCAAGTATCTCAAGAGCGAATTCCTGGACTCGGTGTATCTCCAGCAGAACACCTTTGACAAGGTGGACGCGGCCTGCGGAGCCCGTCGCCAGGAGTATATGTTCGACAAGCTGCTGACCGTGCTGGACAAGGAGTTCGCCTTCGAGGGGAAAGACCAGGCGCGCTCCTATTTCCAGAGCCTTCGCCAGGAGTTCATTGACTGGAACTACACCCCGTGGGAGTCCATCGGCTTCCGCGAGGCGGAGAAACGCATCGACTCCCTGCTCGCCCAGGCATAATCCCAGCCCCCAAAACCTGATTTACCAGATAGAACGATGAGAAAAACCTACAATCGCGTCATTCAAATCAGCGGCAACGTCATCACGGTGGAGGCGGAGAATGTCGCCAACAACGAACTGGCGGAGGTGCGCAGCGCGCGCGGCACCTCCCTGGCCCAGGTCATCCGCCTGGACAAAGGCAAGGTCTATCTCCAGGTGTTCGCTGGCAGCCGCGGAGTCTCCACCGACAGCGAGGTGCGTTTCCTGGGACGCCCGATGCAGGTCTCCGGGTCGGAGGCGCTGCTGGGGCGAATCTTCACCGGAAATGGCTCGCCGCGTGACAACGGCCCCGCGCTTGAGGAGAACATGATGGAGATTGGCGGCCCCTCCGTCAACCCCGCCAACCGAATCATCCCCACCAAGATGATTCGCACCGGCATCCCGATGATTGACATCTTCAACACCCTGGTCGAGTCCCAGAAACTGCCCATCTTCTCGGTGGCCGGCGAACCCTACAACCAATTGCTGGCGCGCATCGCGATGCAGGCGGAGGTCGATGTCATTGTCCTCGGCGGCATGGGGCTGAAATACGACGACTACCTCTACCTGAAGGAGACGCTGGACGAGCACGGGGCCCTCCCGCGCACGGTGATGTTCATCCATACGGCAAGCGACCCGATTGTGGAGTGCATCCAGGTCCCCGACATGTCGCTGGCGGTGGCGGAGTATTTCGCCACGGAGCAGAAGAAACGTGTGCTGGTGCTGCTCACGGACATGACCAACTTCAGCGACGCGCTCAAGGAAATCGCCATCACGATGGAGCAGATCCCCTCCAACCGCGGCTATCCCGGAGACCTCTATTCGCAGCTCGCCGCCCGCTACGAGAAGGCGGTGGACTTCGACGGTGCCGGCTCCATCACGATCCTCGCCGTCACCACGATGCCG
>JAFRLP010000101.1 GCA_017431185.1 Victivallales bacterium
GCCGACAAAGGAATAGACGCAGGAATGAGCCATGCTGCCCATGTCATTCTGTTTTTACAAGTGAATCACCAATCCTCCCCCGCCTCCGTCTGGAATCAGTCTTCCGAGTCCAGGCAATCGTCAGCCAGAAGGACTTCGGCTTCACCCTGAAGCTGCAGAAGTCGGTCTGGACACCCCCCACCGCCTCCGCTCTGCTGGACGGCGGCGTCTCCGAGGCGACCGTCCGCGCCGCCTACTGCGACGTCCCCTGCCAGATCCGCCTGGACTGGTTCTCGCCGGAGCACGGCATCGTGGACCTCAAGACCTGCGGCTCCCTCAAGTGGTTCGAGGGCGAATGTAGATGCGAGTGAAGCGAAGCGGATAGCCAAGAACGTGGCGGCCCTAGGTGCGAAGCGACAACGTGTATGCAAGCACTTCGGATACATCTACCAGATGGCATTCTACCGTGCCGTCCTGCGCGAGGCGACGGGCGAGAACGTGCCAGTCCACCTAGTCGCCGTGGAGAAGAACGAGCCGTTCAGCACAGGCGTGTGGGAAATCGTTGGGGAAGTCCTTGACCAGGCCGAGGATGTCAACAAGGCCGCGCCTGCCCGCTACCGCAAGTGCCTCTACACCGGCCACTGGCCGACAGGCTACGAGGACACGCGCATCATCTCATCCCTATAACCCACAAGGAGAACAGCACCATGTCACTGCTTAGCACCATCGCCAAGGGAAAGGAGAACCGCCCGCCCCTCCTGTTCGTGTACGGCCAGGAGGGAGTCGGCAAGAGCCTCTTCAGCGCCTCCGCGCCAACCCCGGTCTTCGGCCAGACCGTGGACGGTGCATTCCATCATCGCGAGCAACCTCCCGCCGCTCCTTTCGCTCGGCGTGATGAAGGGAAGCATGCCGTTTTCCTGGGAGGAACAGAGGAAAGGGGTTCAAAAATTCGTTCAAGTGCTCCACCATTCAGACTGAGAATGCGCCATGAAGTCCAACCCACTTCACGGGGCTTGTCATTTCTGCCTAATCTCCCTCAAAAAAAGCGACTTGTGACTTTCTCTCCTGGCTTTCTCTCGGCCACCAAGAGAACGCAAAATACCCCCGAAAACGCCCGTATGCTTGGAAAACCCAAACGAAGCGGTATATTATATTCCAAAGTGAGGTGGATATCCACATAAAAATGGAATATTTATGATGTTGATTTAGAAAAAATAAAGCATCCGTATAGCTTGGATAAGAATTATGATGTTAAAGATATGATTAATATTATGTTAAAATTGAGAAAGTGACGTCTGGTGCAAATATTCATCCAAGGTCTCCGAATGACTGTCCATCGGGCATTCCTGGAGTGGCTTGAAAGTTTTTTTTCGTCCGAATCCATAAGTATAAAACCTCCCATCAACCGCGCCAATCCCGCGCCACACGATTGCAAACCGCCGAAGAGAGTGTAGAAATCGGCTCCTGAAAAGACATAATTCCCGCCAAAAACAGAGAATCCCAAACATCGTCCGAATGCGATGACGCTGGCGGAAAATTGGAACTGGAATCCCGAAGAAATGTTTTTCCCGCAGTCTCTGTGGAGACCTGCCAATCTGTATGCTATATTATCAAAATGTTACGTTTTTTTCAAGATGATTTTGGATTTTGGACGCATGCGTCCAAAATTGGTTTTGCGGTTACAAACGCAGATGCCCTTTTTGGGGTATGATGATTGTTTGATAAGGATAAGCACAATGTCTGGAGATAGGCAAATGGATACACCGTTCAGTCAGGAAATCTTATACGTTAGTAGCAATGACCTGCTTGCGGACTCGCGCATCATCATCGAGACTGCCCGCAGTTTCGCCTATAAGGCCATCAATGTCGCTCTGGTCCAGCGGAACTGGCTGTTGGGGCGGCGGATTGCGGAAGAGCATTTGGAGGAGAATGGCCACGCTGAATATGGAAAGCAGGTCATCCAGACATTGGCAAGCCAGCTGACGGCGGAATATGGAGGTGGCATCGATTTCAGCAGCCTCTACAAATATCTGCGATTCTACAAGCTTTTTCCAATTTTGGACACACTGTGTCCAAAATTAGGTAACATATTGAGTTGGAGCCATTATCGAGTTCTTTTGCAGGTCAACGACCAGGATGCTAGAACTTGGTATCTGAACGAAGCATCGGAGCAGACTTGGGGTGTTCGGACGCTTCAGAGGAACATCTCCTCGCAATATTACCAGAGAATGCTGATGTCCCAGCACAAGGATGTGGTCAAGAAGGAGATGCTGGAAATCACGCAGCCTCTGCAAGACCGTCTGGAGTTCATCAAGAATCCAGTCATCGCCGAGTTTCTCGGCATGAGCCAGAACACAGACTTCACCGAGACGGAGCTGGAGCGGGCCATCTTGAACAACATTCAGAGATTCCTGATGGAACTCGGCAAAGGCTATGCCTTCGTGGCACGCCAGCAGCATATCCATACGGAAAAGGAAGACTACTTCATCGATCTGGTATTCTACAATTTCATTCTTAAATGCTTCGTGTTGGTTGACTTGAAAACCTCGAAGATAACGCATCAGGATGTCGGGCAAATGGATATGTACATCCGTATGTACGATGCCTTGAAGCGAACAGAGGGGGATAACCCGACTATGGGCATCATCCTTTGCGCGGACACCGATTCGGACATTGCCAAGTTCTCCATTTTGCACGGGAACGAACAGCTTTTTGCCTCGAAATATGTGCTGTATCTGCCCAGCGAGGCGGAACTGCGTGCCGAAATTGAAACACAGAAGGAGATTTTTCTGGAACAGCACCAGAAAGATGGATAAGTGAATTAAATATGAATAGTTTGAAGACATTGCTCCAAAGCAACGGCAAATGGATGAAAGCAGCCAAGTGGGTTCTCATCTTGGGTTGCTGGCTATTGGTTTTGAGTCTTCTGGGACGTGCCGCCTACTATGCGTATGAGCAGGAGTTTCTGAAGGTCGGCCCAGCCAGAATCGTCGGCGCGAGGAATGTCATATACTGCGAGGCAGGCGGTTTTATGTACACGAACCCAGGCGCAATGATGGGGCTGCATCTACGATGCTTCTCCATTCTGTTCGGCATCGCTCTGCTGACGGCTGGCTTGGCTACTGTATCGATCAGGCTTTGGAAATGGCTTGCCTGGAGGAGAGTCTGCTCAAGACTCATTCCGATTCTCTTTGGCATTGTGATGATTCTCGCATTCCTCTATCTGGCAGTGCTGTGCGTCTGGGAATTGGCACTTTGCTGGCTAGCCGTTCTGATTTGCGCGAGATTTGCCCCCAAATGGTCTTCCAAAGGCATTTTCACGATTGCGGTCCTGATTGCAGTCATTGCTCTCATGGGATTTTGCCGGATGGAATTGGAAAGCACTGAACGAATGTACGAAGCCTTCTGGAACGATGCAAAACACTGCGTCACGGTGGAGGATTTCATCGCACGATATGATGCGCCCGTCCTTGTTCGCCGACATCTTTCCGAAGACGACAAAAAGTGGTTTTACGACCTGGCGAATTTTGACTCCTCCCATTGGCTGTCAGGCAAGAACCTGTATGGTTTCGTCTCACCCAACATACCTTACATTCTTCTCCTGCCATGGTTTGACGATGACGGCAAAAGAGCCGCTCTCGCCTGGTGTGACCTTACGCCAGAACGCCAAGCATATATCACCGAAAGAACTCCTAAAACTGAATAGGTAAGATGAAGCACCTCCTCCGCAGACTCTTCTTCTGGGACGCGCCCACGCTGGGAACGGTTGACATCATCGCGAACAAAGGGGCAATTGATGGACATTGACACGTTTCTCATCTTTTTGCTGATTGGAATGATTGCGGGCGGTTACTGGCTCTGCAAGATCAAGCGCGAGGAGATTCTTCTGCTTGTCTTGACAGTGTTTTGGGGATCTGCGGCGATTTATTCCACGGTGAACGAAACCCAATTGAACTGCGCAAAGACAAATAGAGAGAAAGCCCTTCAGCATTGTGCGATCATGCTGAAGGCAGGCGAACAGGCACGGCTTCAGAAGAAACTGACGGCCTTTCTTGAAACACCAGAAAGAAGCAGAAAGGCGGCGACGCTAGCCCGCGCCTTTGCGGAATCACTCGGAGTGGACTCAAGTCCCGAATGGTCATTTCCCTCCATTGTCTGGGCAAGCATATTGGCGTTTTTGGCGGGAGTCTGGTATGCGATGCGTCATTTCCAGGTGAAAAGCATTTTCCGCAGAGTATATCTTGCAACGCTATCCGTTCTTGCGTTAGGCACACTTTGCTTGATTTACGTGGGAACTGCGGTTCAAAATGGCTATGCCAGACGAGGAATCATCACTGACCTTGAGCGTCTCAACAATGCGGTTTCCCAGCCTCAGATTCATCCTCAATTACTGCGTCATTTGGAGCATCCGCAAATGGAAGGATGGTGGTATCTCCCCAACAACTTCACAGAATGACGAATGAAGCGATGAACAAATGACAAGTGCGAATATGATTCCATTGGGTTACTACATCGTCAGGAAATCAGGAAAGAAGCCAAGGCCCGCCTTGGTCTCGCCCGACTATTTGACGGTGGCCGGTTGCCTCTGCGAAGGCGTCATTCCTGGCCTTGAATCGGCTCCGTTCGACGGGGAGGATATTGCGCGAGAATGGGACTTGTCTCCGCGCGATGCCAGACGTCTTTATGATTTCGGACAGGAGCATTGTATGCGGATCAACTACGAACTGTTCCACATCTTCCTTGACTATGACACCCCTGCGTGCATCTGCCGCGAGTTCTTCAAGGGACGGGACGATGTGCTGATTATCGGCCTGTGCTCCAACGACACGCATTTTCTGGAATCGCCAGGAATCAGCGCGGTGGCGCCTCTTCCCGAGAACGCGACGCTTCTTGGTTGGGACTTGTATGAGTTCGGCGACTATGTCTATGCCCCCCATTCAGCCGATTTTGACGATTTTCAGCCCTTCGCGATGCCCTATGGTTTTCGCTGCAAACTTTTGTGCATTGTGCCAAAACTTTGCAGTTTGCGGCGAAATGGCGCTTCAAGTCGCCATTTTTAGAGGAAATCGGGAGGAAAAAAAATGAATACGGTGTATATTAGTGCAAACTTTTGGTAACTGATACTAAATTTTGCACCGAGAGACATCATGGACATAAAACGCGACTACTATTTGAACAGGCTAATTGAGCGCAAGCACGACGGCTTCGTGAAGTTCATCACGGGGATACGCCGCTGCGGCAAGAGCCATCTTCTAAATGTCCAGTTCAGGAATCATCTCCGCTCGCAGGGAATCGGCGGCTCCCAGATCATTGGGCTGGCACTTGACGACGACGCGAACGAGGCTCTGAGGGATCCAAGGCGCCTTTCCGCATCCATACGGGAGAGGGTGGCGTCTCCCGACATCCCGTACTACGCCCTCATAGACGAGATCCAGATGTGCGAGGAGGTTCCAGGCATTGTAGAGGGGGGCAAGGCGACCGTCACATTCTACGACACCCTCAACGGCCTGATGAAAATCCCCAACCTGGACGTCTATGTGACCGGCTCGAACTCGAGGATGCTTTCCGACGAGGTCCCGACGCACTTCCGCGACCGCGGCGAAGTTATCAGGCTTCATCCGCTCTCCTTCTCCGAATATCTGCCGGCAAGCGGCCTGAGCGAATACCGCGCCTGGGGCGAATACCTTGTCTATGGAGGAATGCCGGAAGCCGTCCTTAAGAGAAGTCCGCAGGACAAGCGCGAGTACCTGGCCGGACTGTTCAAGACACTCTACCTGAAAGACATCGTCGAGCACAACGGACTGAAGGACGACTTTGTGCTGGGGGCGCTTGTCAATGTCCTTATGAGCGCGGTCGGAAGCCTTACCAATCTTTCGAACATCGTGTCCACCCTTGCATCGACCCAGGGGATAAAGCCCTCGCTGCACACCGTCCAGGACTACATCTGCTATCTGAAGCAGGCCTACCTGTTCGAGCAGGCGGAACGCTACGACATAAAGGGGCGCAAGTACCTTTCCTATCCGTCAAAGTACTATGCCGAGGACGTGGGGCTCCGCAACGCGAGGCTCAACTACCGCCAGACGGAACGAACCCACCTGATGGAGAACGTCATCTTCAACGAGTTGGTCAGCCGCGGCGCGAACGTGGATGTCGGCGTTGTCGAAATCCACGCCACGAAGGACGGAAAAAGGAAGAGGCGGAAACACGAGATCGACTTCATCGTGAACCTTGGACTGGACAAGCTGTACATCCAGAGCGCCTTGGAGATGGCCACCGAGGCGAAGGCGGAGCAGGAGCTTCTGCCGCTCAGGAAGACAGGGGACTCCTTCAGAAAACTGGTCATAACCGGAGACGACCAGCCATTCTACACGGATGAAAAAGGCATATCCTTCGTGGGAATCATTCCATTCCTTCTCGACAAATCCATCCTTTCAAGCCTAATGGTCTGAGGACACACAAAGCAAATGACCGGGGCACTTTCATGGATTTCTGACTATGACCATCGTCCTTACATGGGATGACACCATCGCAATATGCCGTTGACGCTGGAGAAAAGACATCTGCCGAGTTGCTTCTTGAATACGGAGCGGATGTCAATGGTCGGGATTTCAATGGACAATCCCCCTTGCATTATGCCGCCAGCAAGGGAAATATTGAAATGATTGACTTTCTTATTGCTCACGGGGCGGAAATCAATCTTGCGGATAAACATGGCTTCACCCCTGCGGCGCAAGCCCTAATGAGTTTACCATCAGAAGCATTTTACTACGAAATGGAGGATGGTGAAAAGAAGAGGAAAGCATTTGATTGGTTACGTCAACATGGAGCGATGATGGGGAAAGATGTATTGCTTGCCGCCGTCTCGAAATCTGAGAGAACAATCACTCTGCTGTCAGAGTTACTGAATGGCAACAGTTACAATTCAAGCGCATTGAATGAAGCTTTACTTTACGCTAGTGCATCTTGTTGTTATAAGACAGAAAATAGCGTGAAGCTGCTTCTGCAGTATGGAGCGTTCCCTGAAACCCATCTAGAGGGATATAAATACAA
>JAFRLP010000102.1 GCA_017431185.1 Victivallales bacterium
AAAACTGCAACTGGCGGCTGCCCATGCTGGTCAAGCCACCGAAAGAGGAAAAACTGGTCTTCGGACCAGACGGAACCCCCGTGGCCGTCCCCACACCCGCCAAGAATGGCTGGTTCCAAATGGCCGCCACCTGGAACACCGAGCAGAACTTCCGCAGACTCTACCTCAATGGCAAACTGGTTGACGAACAGAAGTACCATTACCCGCACCCACCAGAGGAAATCATGCTCGGCGGACCCAAAACCTGGAATGCCCAAGCGTATCTGGACGAGGTGCGCATCCTCCGCCGCGCCTTGTCCGATGCGGAAATCGCCAGGGATTTTCAAGCCCAGTTGGCTGGGCAGCCCTTCCCCTCCCCCGCGCCGACACCGTTCAAAGTGACCATCGCGCCCAGGCACTCTCAAGCCGAGGCTGCCGGGGAGTTCCCCGACTGTCCTGATGTCCGCTTCGCATCCCATTTTCTGGAACAGGATTTCGAGCCCGACGGCAATGAAGGAAAACCAGTCTGGTCCATCCCCTCCTCCGAGGGCTTTGTCAAGCGCGATGGCACGCCTGGCGCAGTGCGCTCGGAAATCCGTTTCCGCCATAGTGATTCTTCGCTCTATCTGTGCGCCGTGCTCTGGCAGGAGATGGACAAGATGACCGCCCAGTACGACCAGCACGACATGCCCGTCTGGAACGATGACTGCCTGGAGATGTTTCTGGATGTACCCGCACAGAAGACCGCCTTCTGGCAGTTCGTGTTCAATCCCATCGGGGCATACGCGGATTTGTGCAACGGCGACCTAAAGCAAAACGTCCGCAATATCCAGGTGAAAACCGCCCGTCACAATGACCGCTGGATTTTGGAGGCCAGGCTGCCCTTTGCCTCCTTGGGCATGCCGTCCCCCTTCATCGGCGACCAAATCTCCGTGCGCTTCAACCGCAGTGTGCGCAATCCACGCATCACTGCGGGCAGTCTGCCCCAAATGACCGTTGACGGAAACAATCGGCGGATTTGCCTGGGCGCCCTGGCGTTCCAGGCAGGCGATGTCGGACAAGCCAGCCTGGAACTACCGGACACACCAGCCACTTTCGCCCTCGGCTGCAATCACCTGCGCACCAAACTGACCAACATGGGCGAAACCGAACTGGCGGCAGAACTACAGTTGTGCAGCCAAAACCAATTTGGACACAATACAATACTCTCCAACCAGTCAATCTCCTTGCCCCCACAAAAACCCGTGACGATGAACGTGGAGGCAAACATTTCCGCCATGGAGACCAGAAAACTGGTGCTTCTGCTGAAGTCGCAGGGACGCACTCTGCGGTCGCTCACCCTGCATCCAGCCTTCCATGTCGGACCCGAAAGTTACAGCACAGTTTGCCAGGAGACAGAGACACTCCAGCGCTCAACAAGCCACCTACGCCACCTGAAACACCCGCTCATCACCCCCGTGCTCACCGCTCTTGACGGCATGGCGGACAGGCTGGCCCAGTTCCAGTCCAGGATTGACACAGCCTTGCAAAACAAAACGACGGTGGACAACAGCGAGACCGATGAACTGGCCGACTGGCTCAATGGTTTCCGCGATTTCGTCAACCAGTACCGCTATCTCGCCTGGAACATCTCCCCTTGGGAGACAGGCACGCCCGATGCGCTTCCGCCCACCAATTCCAATCTCAGACTGGCGTTTGAACAGGCGGGCAACGAACGCGAGATTTGCTGCTTCGCGTTGTGCGGTCTGCTCTGCGGCTCCAGACTGGACGTGAGGATGATTGTGGAGTCCGTGCAAGGCAAGGACACACCGTTCATCTCAACCGACAACTTCGAAATCTACCAGGAGCCGTTTGTCAATTATGCGGGTGATATCATCACCGCCCCGCTGGTCAGGACACCAGGCAATTTCGTGACCATCACCCCAGGCGAGACGCTGCGCATCTGGCTGATGTTCAATTCAGCGGGAGTAAAGCCTGGCAAATACGAGACCACACTGCACATCAAACCGTCCCGTGACTTCAGCGTTCCTGTTCGCCATTGCCCCGTGACCGCGCATGTCTGGAATTTTGAACTGCCCGCCACCCATGAATGGCCAATCCAGTCCTTCTTCTGGGGACCGAATTACTTTGACAACGACGAGACATCCATGCTCAGGCTGATGCACAGCTACCATGTCACCCACGGCTGGACCAAAAGCAAACTCTACTCTCATGGGATTCACAGCGATTACCATAGCAAATCCCTGCCCAAAGGAAAGCAATTCGATGAGCACCTTTTGCATACCGCCAACCAGGAGTTTTTCGACACCGCCCTCAAACTGAAAATGAAGTTTGTCCAGGGCTGGGGCTGCCCGACCACCCCTGAATACTACCGACTCTTCTCGGAGCGGATGCTCAAAATGGGCTTCTCCCTGGACCAGTTCATTTTCAAAACCCTGATTAGGGACGAATTCCTCAAGAAGGACATCCCCGCCATGGCCGAAGCTCGAGAAGCGGTCGCCAAAATCAATCCAGGCTGGACTTTCCAATGCGTGTATCTGAGCACACCACCGCCCATCGGCGCCACCATCGATGACATCGAGGAGGGGAAATTGCCTGAATTCTACAAGATGTTCACCGTTATCCGCAACCTTCTCAAAGACCCCAAACGCGGACCAGAGGTCATCCGAAGGCTAAAGGCCAAAGGCTGCCAGGTCTGGAGTTACGAATGCGCCCGCTACATGCAGACCCAGGACATCCTGAACTACTATCGTCTCTATCCCTGGGAATGCCGACTGATGGGGCTGGATGGTCTCGCCATCTGGATTAGCCTTACCCCTAGAGGCGACGACGGATTCGACTCCCGTGACGGCTATGACGACGGCGCGCTCTGGCGCGGTCTGGACAAAACCCCCGTCACCACCAAGCGCTTCGAGGCCTTCCGCGAAGGTTTGGAGGACGTGGCGTACATGGCAAGGCTTGAACTGGAGCTGACCAGGTTCAAGGAAAAAGGGCTGGACAGCACGGAACTTCAGCAACTCCTGCAACAGTGCGAGGAGATTCTCCGCCACCAGTCCCAGGACAAGGTGGATCAATGGCGACGCTCCGCTGGCCGCGCCATCCACGCCGCATGTTTGTCCGAGACCAAATAAGACCATAGGATTTCTTTTTTTTATGGAAAACTACAAGTATGATTTTGCCAGCAGCCATGGACAAGATAGTTGCGGAGGGAATTACGGCAGGACAATCGTGCCGTTTCCCGCATTTTTGGAAGGCGCTGCTGGGCTTCGTCAGGCTCGTGCAGAACGGTCATGTGTACCCCGAGATGTCCCTCCTGGCCGCCTGGCTTCCGTTCGCTCCTCCTTCTCTGGCTTTTCGGCCTCGGCTTGCCAAGGCCGTCCTTCGCAGGTGGACGGGAACTGTTCTGCGAGTTACAGCCAAGCCTCCCCTGAAGTTGACGGCAATTGCAAAACTACCGTCCAACCGCCAAAACGCCGCAAGCGATGGCGAAGAGCGAAGACTCGGTGTGGACCCACACCGAGTTTGAGCGATGAAGCCATCGCGCCGCGCCGTGAAGGCGGTTGAGATGAGAGTTTTGCAATTCCCTCATGTTACAGGCTGCTAGCCGAATCAAATAATCTCTGCTCGGCTTTGGACTCAATCAGCTGGCGCGTCCGTCGGTCGAAGCTGAGGCCGACGAGCCAGACGGGGCGCCCCTGGCCACGGTAGGGGGCGTCATAGCCTTTCGCCCTGACCTGCTCCAGGGCCGCCTCGGCGCTCTCGTCCACCTTGAGCTCGAAGATGTAGACCCCGCAGGGATGCACGGCCACGACGTCCGCCTGGCCGTTGGCCTGACGGTCCTCGGCGGCGCACTGGATGCCCTGGGAGCGCAGGAGCGTCAGCAGCACGCGCTCGAAGGAGTACTCCTGGACGCTGGCCTCGGACGGGCCGTAGGGCATGCCCGCGTAGAGCGCCTTGAGGCCGACGAAGAATTCCGGCCATCTGGCCAGAAGCAGCTTCTTACCCAGGTTCGCCGCCCAGCCGACATCCTCTCCGGCGATGACGGATGTGGTGAGCAGCAACAGGTCGCGCCGCACCTCCTCGTCCGGCACGCGCAGGTCGAAGGTCTGGAGTTCAGGATGGTATCTGTCGATGGTGAGGTAGCCAGTCTGGTAGAGCATCGGGATGGTCTTCAGGTCATGCAGATTGAAGACGTCGAAGGTCTGCGCGTCCACCCCGACCACCTGTTCCATGTTGACGGAGAGATATTCCCCCCTCTTGAGGAAGTTCATCAGCATGGAGGCCTTGCCAGTGTCGGCCCAGCTTGCGCGGAAAATTATCCGCGGCATTGCCAGATTCACTCCTATTGAGACAGGATTATAAACGGTTTCAGCGTTCAAAAGCCCGAAGCGGTAGCCGTTGAACCAGCGCTTCAGCTCCGCACGGTAGTCGGCGTAGGAGAGCTTCATCA
>JAFRLP010000103.1 GCA_017431185.1 Victivallales bacterium
TATGGGCTATCCAACAATAGGAGGCATCAACTAGATACCCAAATTATACAGCATTCTTCGCTATGAACCGACCAGCAATTCGATGAGGGTGAAATTCCTTTTCATTCTTTGCTCTCCTGTATATGATGTGCTTAATGGAAAAACCGCTCTCTTTCCTAACGACATTGCGAAGTCACCTCTTTGATGGTGCGCAGATAGGCGTCCTTCTGCACCGTGTCAGGCTCCAGATAACTGCCCTCCGTCCATTCATTCCAGGCATTGATGAAGAGAATGCGCTCGTCTTCAGGGCGTTCCCGAAGCAGGGAGGCCAGTGTGCGCAACTCCTCGCCAAAGGCTTTGGCGTCAGGCTCCATCACTGGCAGCCAGGGATACCCGCCTGGACGGAACACGTCAGACTGCACACAGCGTGGCGTGGAATCCCAGCCCGCCGTCACCACAGGGAAATACGGGGCGGCCAAGGTGGTCAGCGCACGTTTCGCCAGATTAATGTAGTCTTTCGCCTCGACGCCAAAGTCCAGGGTCGGGAACTGCGTTGCCCAGCGCGAACTGGTGCCAGCCGAATTGTAGCTGGTATAACTGTCGAAGCCGAGCACTTCCACCCAATCCCGCTGGGGACAGACGCAGAACGGCTGGTTGTCCAGGTTGTCGTACCACACCGCATTCAGATGCACGCCTGGCAGCCCCGCCTGGCACGCCGTCTCCCGCAGCTGCTCCAGCACACGCGCGGCCTTCTCGATGCCTCCCATCCTGGTGATGAAACTGTTGACGGCATAGATGGAGAAGTACGGCAGTCCCCCGACCCGCCAGTAGCCATCCTGGGTCATGTACCGCGTGACGACGTATTCCCAAACCTGGGTGACGTTTTCCGAGGTGATGGCACAGGGGTAGAGCATCTTCGGCTTCATGGCGGAACCGTAGTTGCAGGGGTGGCGGTCACTCCAGTCATGGTTGGCCCACATCAGCGCGAATTTCAGCCTGTCGCGATTGGCGGCCTTCAGGAACCCTTCGTCCAATGCGCGTTCCAGATACGGTCCGTCATACCAGTACCAGTCGAAGACGAAGGCGTCAATGCCTGCATCAGAGGCGGCGGAGATTTTCCGCGCCATCACCTGCGGGTCAGCCTCGTCCTCATATCCCCACAATGGGATACGCGGCTGGCGATGACCAGGAAAGCGGGGACGGGCGCATTTCATCAGCTCCCACTCCGTCCATCCTGGCCCATGGTACTCTTCGTTACGGGGGTCCAGATGATAATTGGGAAAGTAGTATGCGGCAATCTGCATTGTGGTTCCTCAAGTTGGCGCGCCATGCGCCGATTGACTATTATACGATTTTTCGGCAAGAGAAACAGGAACAATCATGAAAAAACAAGGAGAATCCTGCAAAAACCTTCGCCCCGTCCAATGGAGAGATTATCCACGGCAGCCTAATCATTCCAAGCCTATCTCAATTTGGCCTTGGACTGGCATAGCGCACGATGCGCCCTGGGTCAAGCCGCCATTCTTTGGCATTGGCCCGCAGGGTGCGGATGGCGCGCGCCGCATCCAGATTCGGCGCAGGGAAGCGGTAGCCGCCCTGGTTGGCCGACCCCAGACGATATTTGAGCACAAAGGCGGCAATGCCATGCTGATTCAGGTATTTCGCGTATGCCGTGCCCTCCTTGTCAACAGCATGGAAGGAGTACGCCCCTCCAGGACAGACCACAATCCCTGGGGTCAGACGCCCGCCATCTTCAGGCAGATAGACCGTCAACTCCGGAATATCGCAGGGACGCTGCCCCTTCGCCAGCGGAGCATCCTCTGGCCATAGCCGAATGGTTTCCGCAGCCAGAGTCAATCCGCCAACGGCAAACCCAAGAAATATGTTTTTCCAAATCATTGCGAAGAACGCTCCTTGATGGAATGATGCGTGCGTCTGTGAGTAATTATACGATTTTCTCCCAAAGGAAACAATAACAATTATGGAAAAAATTAGCACAATCCTGCAAAATATAGGTTTCATAAAAAGGTCTGCGACTACTTGCTGTTTAGGTAGAAAAAAGCCCCTTTTTTCCAATTCGCTGGACAATCTGCCGAATACCCGCTATTGTATATTATCCTTTTCACTCCCCTTTCAGGATTGGCCAATGAAATACTTCCAGTTAAAAGACATGCGCAATAACGGTTTGCCTCTGGTTTACAGGGACATCCCCCAGGGCACATCCATTGAACTGCACAGGCACGACTACATTGAACTGGTGTTCGTGCATGGCGGCAATGGCGTTCATCTCCTGCAAGGACGGGATGGCCTGCTGGCCACCTCCATCATCAAAGGCGACGTCTTCACCATCCTGCCTGGCGAATGCCATGCCTATCGCGATTGTCGGGAGTTCCGCATCTACAACCTGTGCATCAGCGCCGACTATCTTCAGGGGCTGGCGCCGGAACTCAGCAAAATGGAGCACTACGCCCAATTCTTCTCTCTGGACAGAAAAGACTGCACACCGCGGCTTCACCTTTCCCCCACCGCCTTCCAGCAGGTCGAATTCCACATGCGGCAAATCGTCAGTGCCCTCAATTCCCACCGCAGCACCCGCACTTGGGCCATTCAGGTCTCCCTGGAAAATCTGCTTCTCTCCGTATTCGACAGTGACAGCAGCTCCATCGCGACCGCCACTGTCGAGGCGACGACAGACGAGAGGCTGTTCCAGTCCATCGAGCGCCTGGAACTGCATCCCGAACGCCCATTGAAACTTCAGGAGGAGGCACGGCTTTCGGGAATGAGCCTGTCAAGTTACGCGCATAAATTCAGACAGGCGGTTGGCTACGCCCCCAACGAGTACGTGACCTTCCTGCGGCTGGAGAAGGCGCGCCGACAAATCGAGGAGACCAACCGCCCGCTGACCGACATTGCGCTGGACTGCGGATTCTGCGACAGCAACTATCTGACCAGGCAGTTCCGCAAGCGCTACGGCATCACTCCTGCGCGTCATCGCCGTTCCCTCCGCTTCTATCCGGGCACCAGCCAAACCGCCCCCAGCCTTTCGCGCTGAATGCCAAAAACGGTCCAGGCCAATGCACTTCGATGTTTCAAAAGCCCATGGCACACAGGCGGGGACTCTGGCGGCGCATCCTGTTCAGCGGCATGGGTCGGTCAAATGCGGCAGCGCACTGCTTTCCCGCAGTTCCGGCCTGACCGCCCGATGGATTTCCGGCAGGTCGGCGACCCGCAGAAAACCAGGCGGAACCATGGCCTGGGGACAGATTGAATTGGGCACGTCGAACAACGCCGCGTAGGAGAGAAGGGCATTCACCAGAATCGTTCTGTCCGCCAGTTCCGGCGCCAGGAATGCCGCGAACAAGGCGGGGACTGCGGACTGTCCCGCTCCAATCAGAGTGATTTTCCGGACGCCGTTCTGCCGCATCAGTTTCATTGCGCCAAGGATTCCCGCCGTCATCAGGCCGAGGATGGGGCGGTCCAGCAGCAGCGAACAGGCGGAATAGTGGTAAACGTCTCCATAGACAGCCCCGAATTCCTTGCCTAGAAGGTCGCAGCCGGACGGGCTCATTTCGCCAATCAGGAGCGGATCGAAGGAAAGGCAGCCACAGTCGGGAAAATCACGCATCCACTCCGCAAGTTCCTGACGGTAGTCCTCGTGCGGAATGTAAAGGAGTGACTCCGCAGGAAATTCGGCGTGGTAGAGAACACGGGAAAAATGGAGCACGCCCAGCGGCAGTTCGCCGTCCTCCAGCAGGAAACGCGAAAAATACGGTTCGGCCAGGACATCGGGACGCAGAATCCTGTAATCCACTGGAGGCGCGTCCAGGTCAATCCCCAAAATCCGTGCCGTCCTTTTCCTGAGTTCGGACACGGGCAATGGCTCCCGCCGCTGTTCGCATTGTCTCAGTTCCTCCTTCAGCCTCTGCGCGGCTGTCTTTACGCCAGGCAGGCTGAAGACGGACGGGACTGTCAGGACTTTCAGTTTCTCGTCGGGGATACTCGGTAGCCTGGACTCCGGCGCGGGGGCAGCGGGCAGACCGGCCAGTTCAAATAGGAATTGACGGCACTCCCGCTGCTGCTCCCGCCAAAGGCCGTGGCTGTTCGGCCCGATGAAAATCCGTGCGTCCCTTTCGCAGCCGAGCAGGCGGTAGATTTTGCGCACGTCCTCATAGGCCTCCCTGGAGCCCCGGACATCGAAGATATCGTCCTTTTCACCGGAAAGCAGGATGGGACGTGGCGCGGCTGCAATCAGCAGGTCGGCCATTTCCAGTCCGGCGGCTGCCAGTCCGGGCGGAATCTGCTCGGCGTCCGCCGGAAGTTCGTTTTCCACATTGTGTGTCCATGAGGTGATGTAGCAGCTCGACACCGCTCCGGCGACACGGCTCTCCCATGCGTTGAGCAAGGCCGTCATTGTCCCGCCGCCAGAGCAGCCGATGACATAGACCCGTTCAGGATCGATTTCCGGACGGGAAAGCAGGTAATCCAGGCCGCGGATGGCATCCCAAGCCCGCCAGACGCCGAACCAGGAGCCGCATCCAACCAGCAGTTTGCCCACCTGGTTGTGACCGCGGACATTCTGGCTGAACTTCAAATCAGGGAACCGCATCCTCTCGCCCTGGTCCAGCGGGTCAATGGTCAGAACGGCCATTCCGCCGGAGGCAAGGGCCAGATTCAACTCCTTTCCGTGGTCGTTGATTTTCCCGGTGAGATTGTGCCCGCAGAGGTGCAGTGCTACAGGCAGCCTCCCGGATGCGTGCAGCGGGCGGATGAAATTGCCGGTGACAGGATAGTCGGGCACTGAGTCAAACAGGACGTTATCTACCACCAGTCCATCGGCCTGGAAGGAGGATGTCACGCGGGGGCGCAACGGAGTGCGCTCCTGCTGCCCGAAGGGAAAGACGGAGCGGATTTTTGACCGGACCTCCATTACATAGCGTTCGCCGTCCTGCCTGCTTTTGAGCGAGGCAATCCGTTCAGCGCGTGCGCGTTCATTCTGGCGGAACTGCCTCACATAGTATTCATTTACCAAATTGCCGCAGAGCCTTCTTTCCATGCTACAAATTTCCTGCAAAAATCGTGATGTCAACGATGCAGGGCTTACAATATCATCCTTTTCCTGATTTTCCAGTTCATGCCTGACAGTTCGGAAAATCGGGAGCGGCGATTGCAAGACCACCGTCCAACCCTGCGGTTATTTTGCCTGTGACGGCTGGCAAAACCGCATTGCGCCATTATTGTAAAAGGCAATCGTGTTGGCGACGACGAACCCGACGTCGATACATTTCACTCACCAGGGCACAGAGGAACAACATCATGTCCGCAATTCATCCTGAAATTGGCCGACGCGCCTTCGAGTCGCTTCCAGCAGACGAGCAGGAATTTTGGGAATCAGTACGACACGAATTGCCCGGCCATTGTGATTTGCCCGATTTGCATTTGGCCTCCCAATGGGACAACTCCGGCAAAGAGGCCTGGTATGCCCGATACGATGTCCTGCCCAATGGGCGATGCACACCCCATGGTCCTGTGGACCCGAACTGGGTCAGCGCGGCGCTGGGCGGACTGCCCGATGCGTCGAAGAGTCTTTACGCCCTGCGGTATTTCATGAAGAAGACCACGGAGCGGATTCGGAAAAGGGACGTCGCGGAGGCAGCCCGTTTTTCCGGTTCGCTGGCGCACATGATTCAGGACTGCAGTACGCCCGGCCATGTCATGAACAACATCACCCTCAACCACCTGTTTCCCGCACGGGGCGGAAAGTTGGTCCCGCTGCATTCCACCATCGATTTCTGGCCATTGCCCCCCTGCGGGGTGAAACCGAAGCCTGCGCTTCTTGGCCGGTCCGTGGAGGAGGCGGCATTCCTTCTGAATGAGACCCTGTTGCGGAACGCCGAAGCCATGAGCGGGGATATCGTCCCGCTCTGCCAGGCAATCCAGCGCGGACAGAAGAAGGCCGTTGACCGAATCATGCGGAAATGGAACGGCGAGTCGGTTCGCCTCACGGCCTCGGCCTGGCATACGGTTTTTTCCCTTGCCCATCGGCGGATTCCAGCGGAGCAGCAACGGAGATTCAGTGCGCTGGACTTGACCCGACTGCCCATGGTCCACGAGATTTCCCCAAAGTTCGACCGGCGGAAGTTCATCGCGTCCGGCATTCCCTTCTATGACTGCATCTATCCCGAATGCGACCCTGCGCGCAGCCGCCTTTCCACCGACCGCATCCCCTTTGAGCCGGCAGTCAACACATCGTATGACGGAAATGGGACGGCCATCCCGTCCGCCTTGCTCAGCGGCGGCAAGCGGGTTGGCGGCCACAGCATCGCGGCTGGCTCCTACGGGGTGGCGTCCTTCCGCGTGCCTGGCAAACTGTATTCGGAATTTGACGTCCTGGCCGGAGTACACCCAGACTCGGAGTCCGCAGCCGAAGTGACGTTTGCCGTCTGGTGCCCTGAAGCCGACAACCCGCTTCTGGCAATCGGCAAAGCCTCCAAGGAGGCCGATGCGCTGCATTTCCGCGTCCGCCTCCCCCGACAATGCCATACGCTGTGCCTGCTGTCCGCCGGCGGCAATTCCAGGTTGTCCGTGGTCTGGCTGAACCCGACGCTTTTCGCGGCCAACTGAACGCGCCTGGCGCGGGAACCCGCCCAGACTTGGCAGGGCGGGATGCCCCCTCCATCCAGGAAAGTACAGATTGACCAAAATAGATACAGGAATGTCGATTTCATCTTTTTTCGTGGATGGAATATTGCTTTTTGATGAAGGATTACTATAATTTATTAGGCATCGGTGTCCTGTTCAGCCAAACGGCTGTCTCGGTCGCAGACCCCAAAAGGCCTTGCGAGCAGGCAGGGGTCCCACGCCTGGCTTCCCAAGTCCAGGAGCAAATTAGGCATGGGAAAGGCAATGGAGGCGGATAAGCCGAAAGACTGTCTGTCAAAACAGAAACAACGGAGGCAAGAGAAATGTCAATACAGTTTCCTCGGTTCAGGGACGGCAACATGCAACCCCGGATTTTCACTTTGATTGAACTTCTGGTCGTCATAGCCATAATCGCCATACTCGCTGCGATGCTTCTGCCGGCGTTGAGCAAGGCGCGGGAGAAGGCCAGGGGAATCGCCTGCGTGAACAATTTGAGGCAGATGGGCCTGGGCATCCTGTCCTATATCGACGACAACGACGACTGGATTCTGCCCAGTCTCCAGGGAGGCAGCCCCCAGTGGGCGCAGACCTGGATTGGCAAGCTTTCCGGCTACAAATCCGACGGGAATGGATATGGCCTGCCGTTCAATCCCGACAAGACCGCCGGCCCCTTCGCCTGCCCTTCCGAACCCATCCCCTTCGGGGACAGCGCCGACGGCAAATTCACACATACGCATTATGGCATGAATGGGCTGCTGAGCGGGGATTATTCCGATGCGTCCTCCTCGTCCTCCCGGCTTGACCGGATACGGAAACTCACCTCCATCAAGGAACCCAGTGCGGCGGCGATTGTCCTGGACAGCTACATGATTTGCCACCGGCGGCTGACCACGCGACACGCCTTTGCCTACCGGCACGGGGGGGCCAGGGAGATTCGCCCGGTCAACAAGACGGACGTGCCGGTGGCCCTGGACAATTACTCCGGCAGGTTCAACGCGGTGTTCCTGGCTGGACAGGTCACCACGCATACTTTCGCCGACACCCTGAAGCCCTACAACGGCGATAACACCGCCTCCTTCGGCGACGTGAAGAAAAACCGGTATTTCATGCTCCATGGATATGATTTTGCCAGCGCCTTCAACCTGCTGAACCCTGACAAGTAAGATGAAGAGGGCATCCATCCTTCTGCTGGTTGCGCTGCTGTCCACTGGAATCGCCGCCGAAGTGAGACAGGCCGGCGACCGGATTGCCCTGTCCAATTCGCGGATGTCGGTGGAAATCAGCCTGGCGCAAGGCGGACGGGTCAGCCGGCTCACCGATTTGCGGGCAAAATGCGAACTGACGGAAATCAACGCTCAGCCAGGCGGCAGCGGGCTGTTTGGCGACACCCTGTTCAATCCGGCCAACCGCAAGGTGCTGGCGGATTTTCGGAACCAGAGGTACAGGCTGGTCTCCGTTCGGGAAAAGCCGGTAGCCCGCGTAACCCTGGAAACGATTGAGGGGAATCCGGTCACCATCCGAAAAACCTATGTGCTGGAAGACACATCCGACACGCTGAAGGCGGAATATGAACTGACCAATCCCGGAGATGCCGCACTCACCGGGATGCTCCGGAACAACTTCGGATTTCGCTTTCCAGACGAGAAGCAGTACACGGTGCAGTTTCCGGAGGGAAAGCGGGGCACGTCCTGGCAGGAGCCGGTCGTGGCGGCAGGAACCAATCGCCTGAACTACGAGCCTGGCTCGGGAAAGGCATGCGACCTGTTTTTCTACCGTGTGCAACGAGATTATGTGGCGGTCATGGGCCGACATGCGGGAGTGGTGGTGGATGCACCGTTCCCCGTCCTGGACTTCTTCTACACATATCAAAGCGCAAAAGCGGACGGCATGGCAATCACGGACTGGTTCACCACCCCATTCAGCCTGCCGCCGTTGTCGAAGGGCAAGGCGGAAGCGGAGTTGCTGTCGGTGATGGACGACCCGCTGGCCAAGTACAGATACCGCTTCACAGTCGGGGTAACGCTGGTTTCACCGCAGGGATTCGTCTATGAAGAATACCGTGCGCCATCGACGGAAGAGAAGCGGAGTGATTTCCTGCCGGTCAGCAGACTGGATGCAATGCATGCAGATTTCAACACGCCCGCCCTGGTCATCAATCCGAATCCGATGCGTCGCCTTCGCATCCTGGCCATCGCCCCCGCGCACGGAAACCATGAATTGGGGGAGTTGAACCGTCGGCTGAACCATTCCATGGATGTGCTGGACACCTCCAACACCACCCGTTTTGCAGCCACGCCGTATTTCGGATGGAGCATGCCCGAACCGGAAAAGATGCTGCCGGCGCTGCTGCGGAAGAACCCTGAAATCATCCTGGTCTGCGGACAACAGGAGAAAGCGCTGCCCAAAGCGGAACTGGACGAAATCGTCAGCCTGGTGGAACGCGGCACGGCATTCATCTACGTTTCGGAAAACAACGGCTTTCCCTCCCTGGTCCCCGAGAACGGCGGCGTGGAACTGCCCCCAGAGGTATATTCCGGCATCTTGCGGGAAAGGCTTCCGGTGTTCGCCAATGTCCTGGAATTCCGGCGGGGCAAAGGCAGGGTAATCCATGTCCGTTTCCCAATGCTTCCCCACCGAACGGAGTGGGTGCGGGAGTCCCGTGCTGTGGTGCCGTATGTGAGTCCGGCAACCGAGGACTTCCCGTATTGGGAATACTACTTTGCCTTCTACGGAAAACTCTTCCGCCATCTGGCCTCCCTGACGCCGGAGGCGAGGATTGTCGGGGCAGCGGTCGCGGACGGACAAATCCGGCTGGAACTGGAAAGCCTGAAGGCGTTGGCAGAGGCATCCATTCAACTGACCGCAGACCTTCCGGACGGGTCCAGGGTAGACTGCGGAAAGGTTTGGCAAGGCCCCCTTGGGCAGGGAAAACAGCCGATGGCGCTGCCGTTGCCAGAAAAAGTGGCCGGCATGGACGGTGAGCATCGTCTGCATTTCCTGCTGGAGAACCAAAAGGCAACCCAGGACTGGTTCGCCGTCGCATTCCACCGCCAAACGGACAGGGGCCTGGAGTCGCTCTGTCTTGACAGGACCGTTTTCGAAGCCGAGGACGCCGTGACGGGTACGCTCACCATCCGCGGCGGCGGTCAACTGTCGATGCGCCTGCGGGAAAACGTGTCAGGACGGACGGTCGCCCTGCTGGAGAAGGCAGTGGCTTCCGGCGAGGAGAGGTTCACGCTGAGGCGGTGCGTGCCGTCTGAAGAGCGAGTGTATCGGCTTGAGGCGGAATTGCTGCAGAACGGCGAGAGGACGGCTTTTCTGCGGCGGCGTGTCTTCATGAGGCCGGACTGGCGGCGCGCCGATATCCGTCCGCTGGTCTGGGGACCCCATTTTGCCAGTTGGCGCGACTTGCTGTTCTGCAGGGAACTTGCGGATTGCGGCTTCGACCTCTATCTGGCGCCGATGTTCTTCAGCAAGGACAACTCCGAGGCGGTTGCGGAAAGCCTGAAGGTGCAGGAGACTGGCATGGAATATGTGCCGCTGGGGGTGGAGCACGTCAAGGCCTCGCCTTCCGGCGGGTCCCTGGTCCGGTCTCCCTGCCTGCGCGACCCGTCCTACCTGGAGCGGGTTGCGGACAAAACGGCCCTGGTCGTGGAGAAAATGAAGGAGATGCAGGCGGAAAGATGCCTGGTCAGCGACGAGATGACCTTGGGCACCTATTTCAATTCCCCGCATGACTACTGCATGTCGCCATGGTGCCTGGCTGCGTTCCGAAAACGACTGCGGGAAAAGTACCGGGGCGACCTGACGGCGCTCAATCGGAACTGGGGCTCCTCCTTCGCGGGCTGGGATGCGGTGACCCCTCTCACCTTTGCCCAAAGCGGCAAGACGGGGAATTTCGCCTCGTTCATCGAGCATCGGACGTTCATGTTCACCAACATGACGGATTTGTTCCAGATGATTGCGGCAAAAGTCCAAGCGGGCGCAGGGGCCACAACAGGGGTTTCGGGGATGCAGATGACCAAGGTTTACCAGGGCTTCGACCTGTGCGAGTCCATGTCCTACATGAAGTCATCCGCCTATTATCACACGCCGTTCACGCTGGACGCGCTCCGCAGTTTCTCCACTCCCGCGCACCTGGTCGGCTCGTTCACGGACTACGGTGTGCGCTATGGGGTCTGGGAGCAGTTGATTGGCGGTCTGCGGATGCCGTCGGTCTGGTGGTATGGACACCTGATGCGCCGCGGGGATGCTCGACTCAGCCAGGAGGGAGAGCACCTGCGCCGTCTCTTCCGCTCCATCCGGGACTCAGGCGCAGGGCATGTGCTTGCAAACGGGAGTCGTCTGGTCTCCGGCGTCGCGCTGCTGTGGTCAACGCCGAGCATGGTGGCTGCCGCTGCCTCCGTCTATCCCTCCCCTGTCAATGAGGCCAGGTACAAGGATTCCCTTGACTCCTGGTCGCAGCTGCTTCGGGACATGGGACTGGACTCGCCGGAGGTGGTGACGCCCGCCGGACTGTCCAAGGTGACCCCGGAACGGTACCCTGTACTGATTCTGCCGCTCGCCCTGCTGTTGTCGGACAGCGAGAGCGTGTCGCTGAAGAATTATGTACGCGCAGGCGGACTGCTGATTGCCGATTATGCGCCTGGATTGCGGGACCAGTTCGGCGTCCCCCGGCAGAAGAACCCGCTCTCCGAACTCTTTGGAGTCGCGCTCACATCGGTGGAGAGACCATGCAGCGGTTCCCTGCAAGTCAACGGGAGAACGGTCAACGGACTCATTCCCGGAGGCCAGGTCACCATAACCGCGTCAGCGAATCCGCTGGCCTCGCTTCAGTCTGAAGTCAAGGGAGTACGCATGAAGGGCATTCTGCTGAAGCCATCTAGCCAGACCATTGCGCCAGCCGCAATCCTCCGCGATTTCCGCCCCGCCGGAAATGGCAGGACACTGTATTTGAATTTCCTGGTGTCGGAATATTTCCCCGCCGTCGGCGGCGGCAAGCACGGAACTGGCATGGGAAAGGAGGACGTCTGCCGTTCCATTGTCCAGGCGGTGCGCCAGCTTTTCCGTTCAGCAGGAGTCGATTTGGACGGGGCGCATGAACTGCCTTCCGGCTCCAATTATGCGGCCTATGACTACAAGGGAGTCCGGTACCTGTTCCTGTCCCGCCGGAACAACGGCGGCGACGGGGCGTTCACGCTTCGGCTGACCGGGGAATTCCAGGTCCATGACCTGCTGAACGGCAAGCCACTGGGGCGAATGAACCAAATCCACGGGACAATCGAGCCTACGGGCGTGCGAATGTATGGGTTGTACAGGCAACCTCCAGCGCCGCTGGCGGTCGAAGTCCAGCGGGAAGGCCGTTTTCTGAAGGTGGCTTTCGGGCAAACCGAGATGCCGGGAATGCTGTTTCGCATTCGGGTGTTCCGCGATGGGCGCGAATTGCACAGGCTCTCCCGCACGGTCGCCGCAGAAGATGTGGTTGAGATTGACCCTGGTCTGGAGCCTTCCGGCGAATGGAAAATCGAGGTGTGCCGGGTCGCCGACAGGCAAACGCGGGCGAAGAGTTTTCATTATGGGTCGAAATGACCCTGCAAGGAGTTGAAATCAAATGAGGCAGTTTTGCAATTGCCTCAAATGGCAGGAGAGAGCATGAGGTGCAAATGGATGGCGTTGGTGGCCCTGGCTGGAGCAGTCGTCAGTGTTTCGGCGGGGGTGAAGGCGGAGTACCTGGAACTGAAGGAGAGCGAGGAGTCGCGAAAGGCCTACTTCGCTCAGCCAGTCCGGATTTGGGGCGACAAGGGCTACAAGGCCGGAACGGACAAATACAATGGCCTGCTGACCCTGGCCAACTCCAGGACGACGTATGCGTTTCACCTGTTCGGCACATACAGGGACGGCGTGGCGACCAATGTCCAGGTCGGCATGCTTCGCCCCACGGTTTTCAACTGGTCAGACTTCCTGACTTCGACAGCGACCGCCACTCTCCTGCAATCTGCTGATATAAAAACAATTACATTATAGAAAGGCTGTGTTTCCCCGTTTTGCCAAGGGGAAAAAGCCTTTGTGATATTTTCGTCCGTCGCGGATGCA